>NZ_JBLIWA010000043.1:0-30763 GCF_047525675.1 Streptomyces sp. 796.1
GGCCGGGCCCGCCACCCGGCCGGGCGCCGCACCGGCCGCCGCCCCACCGCTGCCGGGCCCGCCCCCGGCGAGCGGGGCGCCGCGCGCAGACCCCGACCGGCCGCCAGGCGATAGGAGTACCGCAACGTGAAGCGCCCCACCCGCACCGAGGCCCGCAACGCCCGGGCAGCCGTCGGCTTCCTGCTGCCGTTCCTCGCGGTGTTCCTGCTCTGCTTCCTCGCACCCATCGGCTACGCCGTCTACCAGAGCCTGCTCAAGGTCGAACGGCCGGCGCCGCTCGGCCTCGGCGGCGAGACCAACGAGGTCTGGGCCGGATTCGCCAACTACCGCCACGCCCTGGAGGACGACCGCTTCATCGAGGGCTTCGGCCGCGTACTGCTCTTCGGCGCCGTCCAGATCCCGGTGATGATCGTCTTCGCCACTGCGCTCGCCCTGCTCCTTGAGGCCGCGTCGGCACGCTGGGTCGGCTTCTTCCGCACCGCCTTCTTCCTCCCGTACGGCATCCCCGGCGTCATCGCCTCCATCCTGTGGGGCTTCCTCTACGTGCCCGGCATCAGCCCGCTCGTGGAGATGGCCGACTCGGCCGGCTGGCACGTGGACTTCCTGGCGAGCGACACCGTCCTGTGGTCCATCGCCAACATCGTCACCTGGCAGTTCACCGGCTACAACATGCTCGTCCTGATCGCCCAGCTCAAGGCGATCCCCGCGGAACTCTTCGAGGCCGCGCGGATCGACGGGGCCAGCGCCTGGCAGGTCGCCCGCCACGTCAAGCTGCCGCTGATCAGGCCGGCCCTGGTGCTCACCACCGTGTTCAGCATCATCGGCACCCTGCAACTCTTCGCCGAACCGATGGTGCTGCGCCCGCTCGGCACCTCCATCGACTCCGGCTACACCCCCAACCTGCACGCCTACAACGAGGCGTTCACCAGCAACAACCAGCACATCGCGGCGGCCGAGGCGGTCCTGCTCGCCCTGGTCGCCTGCGTCCTGTCGTTCGGATTCCTCAAACTCGTCGGCCGGGGCTCCCGGGACGGGAGGGGCGACGCATGAGCCAGCAACCGCCGCTGCGGCACCGCATCATCACCGTCTCACTGCTCTCCGTCGCCGCCGTCTACTTCCTGGTGCCCGTCTACTGGCTCACCGTCTCGGCCACCAAGAACACCGGCGACCTCTTCGGCACCTTCGGCTTCTGGTTCGCCAACCCGCACCCCATCGACTACCTGCACGACGTCCTCACCTACGACGACGGGATCTACGTCACCTGGCTGCTCAACAGCCTGCTGTACGCGGGCGTCGGCGCGGTGGCCGCGACGCTGCTCTCGGCCGCCGCCGGCTACGCGCTCGCCAAGTTCGTCTTCCCCGGCCGCGAGGGCGTCTTCAACCTGATCCTCGCCGGCGTGCTGATCCCCGGCACCGCCCTCGCCCTCCCGCTCTACCTGCTGTTCAGCGAGATCGGCCTGGCCGACAGCTACTGGAGCGTGCTGCTGCCCAGCATGGTCAGCCCGTTCGGCGTCTACCTGTGCCGGATCTACGCGTCGGCCGCGGTGCCCGACTCGCTCCTTGAGGCGGCCCGCATCGACGGCGCGGGCGAACTGCGCATTTTCAGCACGCTGGTGCTGCGGCTGATGAGCCCGGCCCTGGTGACCGTCTTCCTGTTCCAGTTCGTCCACATCTGGAACAACTTCTTCCTGCCGCTGGTCATGCTCAACGACGCCGACCTCTACCCGATCCAACTCGGCCTGGTCGGCTGGCAGGGGTACGCCGACCGACAGCCCGAGCTCTACCAGTACACCGTCGGCGGCGCCTTCCTCTCCGTCATCCCGCTGATGGTGCTGATGGGCGTCCTCCAGCGGTACTGGCGCACCGGCCTCGCCGAGGGCAGCGTCAAGGCGTGAGCGGCGCCACGCCGCCCGGTCCGCCCGCGGACCTGCGGTGCTGGCAGGATCGCCGTATGACTACTCCTGATGACACGAGCAAGGGCGCGGCGCCGGCCACGGGCAAGGCACCGGCCAAGGACCCGTGGGAGCTGCCCGACGTGTCCGACCTGGTGGTCGGCGTCCTCGGCGGCACCGGCGACCAGGGCCGGGGCCTCGCCTACCGGCTGGCCAAGGCCGGCCAGCAGGTGATCATCGGCTCGCGGGCCGCCGACCGGGCCCAGGCCGCCGCGGCCGAACTCGGCCACGGCGTGTCGGGCGCGGACAACGCGGAGTGCGCGCGCCGCAGCGACATCGTCATCATCGCGGTGCCCTGGGAAGGACACGCGCGGACGCTGGAGGCGCTGCGCGACGACCTCGCCGGCAAGCTCGTCATCGACTGCGTCAACCCGCTCGGCTTCGACAAGCAGGGCGCGTACGCGCTCAAGCCCACCGAGGGCAGCGCGGCCCAGCAGGCCGCCGCGCTGCTGCCCGAGTCGCGGGTGACGGCGGCCTTCCACCACCTGTCCGCGGTGATCCTCCAGGACCCGGAGATCGCCGAGATCGACACCGACGTGCTGGTGCTCGGCGAGCGCCGGGCCGACACCGACGTGGTGCAGGCGCTGGCCGGCCGCATCCCCGGCATGCGCGGCGTCTTCGCCGGCCGACTGCGCAACGCCCACCAGGTCGAGTCGCTGGTGGCCAATCTGATCTCCGCCAACCGCCGCTACAAGGCCCACGCGGGACTGCGCCTCACGGACATCTGACCTGCGCGGGGGCGGGCGGGGCCGGTTTTCGTGTGACGCGGCTCGGGCCCGTGGCTGGGCGGCTCGGCCCGGGCCCGTGGCCGTGCGAATCGGGGTTCGGGTCCGGCGGCGTACGACCCGATTCGGTACGGGGCCCGGTTTCGCCCTCGCCGTCGTACGGCGGTCCCGCCCCGGGGCCGGGTGGTGCGGCGGCGGGGCGGGGGCCCGGGCGAGGAGGGGGAGACCGGGCGGTGGGGCGGGCGGGTGCGTGGGGGACAATGGCCGGGTCCGACCGCCGCCTCCGCAGGAGCCACCGCATGACCGCCCAGACCAAGCCCGACCCCACCCGGCGCATCGCCGTCTACGCGCTGGTCGTATGCCTGCTGGCCGTGGTGGCTGCCATCGTGTCCTTCGCCAAGGGGAGTCTGCTGGGCATCGTCTGGGTGCTGATGGCCGGTCTCACCAGCAACCTGTGGTGGTTCTCGGTACGCAAGCGGCGGGCCGAGCAGGCGGCGGCCGAGGGCAATCTGCCCACCGCCTAGATCTCCTGCGTGGGGTACCAGCCCGTCTCGGCCGGCGGCACGTCGCGCCAGAAGCGGAAGACGTCGTACCCGTACCGAGTGGCGGACTCCGGCACGTCAAGGGTGCGCAGGAGCGCGTCCACGGCGTCGAAGAACGCCCCGCCCACCTCGGGGATCCACAGCAGGCCGATCACGAGGAGCAGCCCGAACGGGGCGAACGGCGCCACCTGCTGACGCGCCCCGGGGGAGAGCCACGGCTCGATCACCGCATAGCCGTCCAGGCCCGGCACCGGCAGCAGGTTCAGCAGCGCCGCGGAGACCTGGAGCAGTGCCAGGAAGGCCAGTGCGCCGCGGAACGCCAGCGGCGCGTCGTCCAGCAGCCCGAGCCAGAACGGGGCGCTGACCACCACCGCGAACAGCACGTTCGTCGCCGGCCCGGCCGCCGCGACCAGGCTGTGTCGCCAGCGGCCCCGGATGCGGTGCCGCTCGATGAAGACCGCACCGCCCGGCAGCCCGATCCCGCCCAGCACCACGAACAGCACCGGAAGCCCGATGCTCAGCAGCGGATGCGCGTACCTCAGCGGATTCAGCGTCAGATAGCCCTTGGCGGCGATCGACACGTCACCCGAGTGCAGCGCGGTGCGCGCGTGCGCGTACTCGTGCAGGCAGAGCGAGACGACCCAGCCGGCGACGACGAACACGAACACCGCGAAGCCGGTCCCTGCGGTGGCGTCCTCCCACACCACCCAGCCGGCCAGGCCGCACACGACCACCAGCATCAGGAAGACCGGGCTCACCCGGCGGTCGTGGCGGCTGACGGCGCTGGTCATGGGCGGGGCTCCAGACGGACGGGGGGACGGGCCGGGCACCGGGTGCGGTGGCGCCCACCCGGGCGACGGTAGTCGCGCGACGGCGCCCGGCGGGGGAAAAACGAGGCGCGGCCGGCGCGGGGTTCCGGGCAGAGTGGGGGCCGGAAGAGCCGGTTCGGGGGACGGGGAAGAGATGGGTGGCCACGACGGAGTGCCCGGCAGATGTCGGTCAGTGGACGGCGGCGCCCGGCGGGCGCGCCCGCTGCGCGCCGGGCGGGGCTGCCCGCACCGCCGCAACGGCCCCGCCCCACCTCGTGCCGACGCCCCGCAGCCGCCCGCGGCGGACCGTGCCGGGGCCGATCACCCCGCGGCGGACCGCTCCCCGGCGGACCGCCCCGGGGCGGATCACCTCCCGTCGGGCCACCCCGAGGCCGGCCACCCCGGGTCGGACGGGGTCGACGCCGCGTACCCCGCGCCACGGCCGGAACGGGCCGTACGGGCGGACCGGTCCGGAGGGGCAGAGCGATCCGCAGGGCCAGACCGGCGGGAGCGGCCGGGCTGGCCGGGGTGGTCGGGCCAGGGGGGCCGGCCGGGCCAGTCAGATCAGTGGGAGCAGCCGGGCCGGCCGGGGCGGGAAGAGCCGTCGGACCTGCCAGAACGGTCGGGTCCGCCAGCCCAGCCCCCACCCGCTGGCGCCCGCCACGCACCACGGCCGTGCGTACCGGGTCCGCGCCGCACGGCGGGGCCGGCAGGAGGTTCCGGAGGGGGCGGCGGATACGGAGGATTCGTACAACTCCCACCCCCCGCTCTGCCGACGAACGCTGGAGGGCGAGGTCCCGTGCACCCCACGCTTTGGTCGTCGACGACAATGGACGGCGTGCGCTACGGCATACTCGGCACCACCCAGGCCCATCACGAGGACGGTACGCCCGTCCCGCTCGGCGGTGCCCGACTGCGCGCGCTGTTGGCGGCGCTGGCGTTGCGGCCCGGCCGGGTGCGTTCGGTCGACACGCTGATCGCCGACGTCTGGGACGGCGACCCCGGTGCGTCCGGGGCCGGCGGCACGGTGCCCAGGGACGCCGGCGGGGCGCTCCAGGCGCTGATCGGCCGGTTGCGGCGGGCGATAGGGCGGACCGCGATCGTCTCGGTCGACGGCGGCTACCTGCTCCAGACCGACCCGGACTCGATCGACCTGCACCGCTTCGAACGGCTCGCCCAGGACGGCGCCCGGGCGCTGGACGAGGCCGATCCCGCGCTCGCCGCCGACCTGCTCGATGCGGCCCTCGCGCTGTGGCGCGGCCCGGCGCTCACCGATCTGCCGAGCCGGACGGCCCTGGCGGCCCGCGCCGAGGCGCGCCACCTGGACGCCCGCCGCAACCGGGCCCGCGCCGACCTCGCGCTGGGCCGCGCCGCCCACGCGCTGCCGGTCCTCACCGAACTGTGCGGGGCCCACCCGCTGGACGAGTCGCTGCACGCGCTGCGCATCCGCGCCCTGCGCGCCACCGGCCGGACGGCGGAGGCGCTCGCCGCGTACGAGCAGGTGCGCCGCGAACTCGCCGGGCGCCTCGGCACCGACCCCAGCGCGGAACTCCGCACCCTGCACGCCGAACTCCTCACCCCCACCCCCACGCACCACCCCCACCCGACCCCACCGGCGACGGAAGGCCCCCCACGCCCCGCCGCCGGCCCACCGCCCTCGCGCACGGAGACACCGCCCGGCCGCGCCCCGTCCGACGAGGCCCCGCACGGCGGTCGTGCGTACGGGAGCGATTCGTACGGCGGTGGTTCGTACGGTGACGCTGGCTACGGCAGCGGTCCGTACGGCGCCGCGACCGCCGGTGCCGCACCCGGCGTGGAGCGGATACCGGGGCGGCCGGGGGCGGCCGGGGCGAACGGCGCGTCTGGCGCGTCCGGCGCGACGGCCGGAGCGGAGACCGCGGCCGGTCCGGCCGTGAGTCCCGCGGACGACCGTGCCGCGGACGACCGTGCCGCGGACGACCGTGGTGCTGGTGCTGGTGCTGGTGCTGGTGCTGGTGCCGGTGCCGGGACGAGTACGCGTACGGGCGTGCCCGCGGGGGCCGGGCGTGGCAATGCGGCCGGGGCCGAGGCCGGGTCTTTGGACGGGGCCGAGGCCGGAGCCACGGCCGGTGCCGGGGGCGGGCCCGCAGCCGGGCCGCCGTCCGGAGCGTCAGCCGATGCACCGTCCGGAGCGTCAGCCGGGGCGCTGCCCGGAGCGTCGTCCGAAAGCGCGGCGCCGGTTCGCGGCGGTACGGCGGGTGAAGCGCGGCCAGCGCCCGGGGCGGGTGCTCCGCCGCGTGGCAATCTGCGGTCGTCGCTCACCAGTTTCGTCGGCCGGGAACACGACCTCCAGGCGCTCCGCGCCGACCTGCGGGCGCAGCGGCTGGTCACGTTGCTCGGCCCGGGCGGTTCCGGCAAGACGCGGCTGTCGAAGGTCGCCGCGGCCAGCGTCGCCGCCGACTGGCCGGACGGCGTCTGGCTCGCCGAACTCGCCCCCGCGCACGACCCGGGCACCGTCGTGGAGACCGTCCTGACCACGCTCGGCGCGCGGGAGACGGTCATCCGCGGCAGCGCGGCCGAGGAGCTGGGGGTCACGGCCGACCTCGCCGCCCGCGATCCGCTGGCCCGGCTGACCGAACACTGCGCGGCCCGTCGCATGTTGCTCATCCTGGACAACTGCGAGCACGTCATCGAGGCCGCCGCCCGGCTCGCCGAGACGCTGCTCGCGTCCTGCCCCGAGGTCACCGTGCTGGCCACCAGCCGGGAGCCGCTGGCCGTGCCCGGGGAGCTCGTACGCTCCGTCGACCCGCTGCCGCAGCCGGTCGCGCTCCGGCTGCTGGCGGACCGGGGCGCGTCGGCCAGACCCGGGTTCCAGGTCGATGACGACCCGGAGGCGTGCGCGGAGATCTGTCGCCGGCTCGACGGGCTGCCGCTCGCCATCGAACTGGCCGCGGCCCGGCTGCGGCTGCTCTCGCCCAGACAGCTCGCCGACCGGCTCGACGACCGCTTCCGGCTGCTGACCAGCGGCAGCCGCACGCTGTTGCCGCGGCAGCAGACGTTGCGGGCGGTCGTGGACTGGTCCTGGGACCTGCTGGACGAACGGGAGCGCGCGGTGCTGCGCCGGCTCTCGGTCTTCGCGGGCGGCTGCGACCTGGCCTCCGCCGAGGCGGTCTGCGCCGACCCGGCCCCAGCCGCCGGCCCGGCCTCCGATCCGCACCCCGATCCGCACCCCGATCCCGGCACCGCCACCGGCCCGGCCCCCGATCCGTCCTCCGGCACCGAGCGCGGCACCGCCACCGACGGCCCCCGTGGAGCCGCCACCACCGGCGGCCGGCCGTCGGACGCGGCCGGCGCCCCCGGCCCGTACCACCCCACCGCGACAGCCACCACTGCCACTACTGCCAGCACCGCCACCAGCACCACCGCAGCCACCGGCACCCCCACGGCCACCCCGGTCGCCACCGAACACGCCGTCGACCCCCGGGACGTCGCCGCGCTGCTCGGCTCGCTGGTGGACAAGTCGCTGGTGGTCGCGGGGCCGACGGACGCCGTGGGGCCGGGCGTCGGCCCCGACGACGAGCGGGCGCGCCGCCGCCCGGGGCCGTTGCGGGCCGGCCCGACCGGGCCGGACATCGAGCTCTCCGCCGACCTCGGCCGCGACGACAGCATGCGCTACCGACTCCTGGAGACGGTCGCCGAGTACGCGGCCGAGCGGCTCGACGAGGCGGGCGAGCGGCCCGCCGTGGAGCGCCGCCACCTCGTCGCGTACCGCGAACTCGCCCGCCGCGCCGACCCGCTGCTGCGCGGCGCCGCCCAGGGGTGCTGGCTGTGGACCCTGGAGCGGGAGCACGAGAACCTGCGCACCGCGCTGCGCCGGGCCGTCGCCGCCGGCGACGAGCACGAGGCGCTGTGCCTGGTGCTGTCCCTGCACTGGTTCTGGCACCTGCGCGGCCACCGCGCCGACCTGCGGACCTGGGCGAGCGCCGCGTCCGACCTCGGCCCCAACCCGTTCCAGGCCCCCGTGACGGTCGCCCCGCCGCTGACGGCGCGGCCCATCGACACGCCGCCGCCCATGGCGCCCGAACAACTCCAGGAGGCGCGGCGCGGCGTCCGGCTGCTGGCGCTCGCCATCCTGGAGGGCGATCTGCACCAGATGGAACAACCCGAGGTCAAACGGCAGTTGCAGGGGCTCGCCGACAGCTACCGGCCGGGGCTGCCGCAGACCTGCCGGATGCCGGGGGTGCTCTGGTTCTTCGCGGCGCTGATGATCGGCGACTACCCGCAACTGCGCGAGATCGTCGACGCGTCGGTGCGCACCAGCCGCGCGCTCGGCGACCCCTGGGAGCTGGCGTTCGCCCTGCAACTGCGGGCCAAGGTGCTCTCCGCCCGCCACAGTGACCCCGCCGCGCTCGACGACGACATCGGCGAGAGCCTGGAGATCTTCGCCCGGCTCGGCGACGCCTGGGGCGCGGCCGAGGCGCTCTCCGGACGCGGCGAACTGCGCGAGTCCCGCGGCGACTACGCGGCGGCGGCCGATGACTACCGGCAGGCGATCGGATACGCCGAGCGGCTCGGTGCGCAGAGCCAGGTGTCGCTGCTGCGGGCCCGGCTCGCCGGCCTGCTGATCGAGCGCGCCGCGACGGAACAAGAGGTCGAACAGGGCGCCCAGATGCTCGCCGAGATCCTGGCCGAGGGCCAGCGGATGAGCACCGAAGCCATGTCGTACGCCCGGCTGCACTATGCCGTCTGGTGCGCCGAACAGGGACAACTCGGGCAGGCGCGGCGCCAGTTCGAGCAGCAGCTCGTGGAGTTCGGGGCGCGTACGCACGAGCTGTTCCAAGGGGTGATGGAGGGGCTGCTCGGCTGGCTCGACGTGCTGGAGGGGCGGCCGGCCGATGCGCTGGTGCGGCTGCGTTCCGCGCTCGTCAAGACGCAGTCGTCGGTGACCTGCACGGTCGTGCCCCAGGTGCCGATCGCGCAACTGGTCACCGGCGCCCAGGCGCTGGTCGGCCTCGGCGGCACCGAGCGGGCCAGGGCCGCGGCGCGGATGATCGGCACCCACGACGCCCAGTACCCGGCGGCGCTGCGCCCCGGCCGGGTGCACCAGGCGGAGCGGGCCAAGGCGGAGGCCGCGGCCCGTGCCGTGCTGACGGACCCGGTGTACGAGCAGGCGTACGCGGAGGGCCGCCGCCTCTCCCTCGCGGAGGCGGCGGCCCTGCTGTGACGCGTCGCTGATCGACCGCCCGCGGTGCGGTCACCGCCGGCGGGCCCACGGCCGGTGGATCCACGGCCGGGGGTCGGAACCGTGCCGTGCCGGGCCGATGCCCCGGGCCCTTCGGTCGCCCGGTGCCGGGCGCCGTGGTGCGGGACGTGCCATCGCATCCCGCACCACGGCGCAGCCGCCGCCCCCGCGACGGTTGCTGCGACCTCCGCGCCACCCGTGGACACGCCCGCCACCTGCGGCGGGCCGGCCGGCCGGGCCACGGATCAGATCTTCGTACGGAACTTGCGCACCGCCAGCGGCGCGGTCACCACGGTGATGCCCACGCACCAGGCCAGCGTCGCCAGCACCGGGTCGGCCACATCGCCCTGTCCGATCATCAGGGCCCGGGCCGCGTCGGCCAGGTTGGAGAGCGGGTTGTAGTCCGTGAAGGCCTGCAACCAGCCCGGCATCGTCATGGTCGGCGCGAACACCGAGGAGCCGAACTGGAGCGGCATCAGGATCAGGAAGCCGAAGCCCTGCACCGCCTGCGGCGTCTTCATGGTCAGCCCGAGCAGCATGAAGATCCAGGTCAGCGACGTACCGAAGAGCAGCGCCAGGCCCATCGCGGCCAGCAGCTTCAGCGGGCCGGTCTCCAGGTCGAAGCCGATGAGGAAGGCCACCGTCAGCAGGATCACGGTGGAGACCAGCATCCGGCCGCCCTCCACGATCAGCTTGGCTATGAGCACCGACGAGCGGGCGATCGGCATCGTGCGGAACCGGTCCATCACCCCCTTGCTGAAGTCGTCGTTGACGCCGGTGCCGACCGACATGGCGATGTTGAGACCGCCCATCGCCATCAGGCCGGGGATCACGTAGTTGATGTACGCGTCGCGGTTGCCGCCGAGGCTGCCGCCGACCGCGCCACCGAAGACGTACACGAACAGCAGCGTGAAGATGATCGGCATCAGCAGGGCGTCGGACATCGACCCCGGGTCCTGCTTGATCTGCATCGCGTTGCGGCGCGCCAGCGCGCCGATGTGCCGCAGGTTCGCGCGCAGGCCGATGCGGCCGTCGTCGGAGCCCACCTTGCCGGCCCGGTGCTGCTGTTGGCCCGGGGTCTGGTCCGGGGCCGTGATGGTTGCCGCGCTCATGCGGCGACCTCCTCAAGCTCGTCGTTCTTGCCCAACTCGCTGTCGGAGGTCTTGCGGCCGGTGATGGCCAGGAACACCTCGTCCAGGCTGGGCAGATGGGTGTCGATGCTGGCGATGGTGAAGCCGCGGTCGCTCAGCAGCCCGATCAGCGCCGTCAACTGCTCGTCGCTCACGATCGGCACGCTGACCAGGCCCTCTGCCTCATCGGCCCGCGCGCCGGCGACGCCTTCGAGGCCCGCCTGCGCCACGGCCCCGACCATGCGGTGCAACTGCGCCGGGTCCGACGGTCGGATCTGGAGGGTGCGGCCACCGACCCGCGCCTTCAACTCGTCCACCTGGCCACCGGCGATGACCCGGCCGCGGTCGATGACGGTCAGCTCGTGCGCGAGCTGCTCGGCCTCCTCCATGTACTGCGTGGTCAGCAGGACCGTGGCGCCGTCGGTGACCATCCGGCGCACCTCGGCCCACACCTCGTTGCGGGTGCGCGGGTCCAGGCCGGTGGTCGGCTCGTCCAGGTAGAGCACCTGCGGGTTGCCGATCATGGAGGCGGCGAGGTCGAGCCGGCGCCGCATACCGCCCGAGTACTGGCCGGCGGGGCGCTTGGCGGCCTCGGTGAGCGAGAACCGCTCCAGCATGTCGTCGGCGCGCTTGCGCGAGGCCGCGCGCGAGAGGTCGAGCAACCGCCCGATCATGTACAGGTTTTCCCAGCCGGAGAGCTTCTCGTCCACCGAGGCGTACTGCCCGGTGAGGCCGATCGCCCGGCGGAGCTGCCGCGGCTGGCGCAGCACGTCGAATCCGGCCACCCGGGCGGTGCCGGCGTCCGGCACGACCAGCGTGGAAAGGCAGCGCACCAGCGTGGTCTTGCCGGCACCGTTGGGTCCGAGGACACCGAGCACGGTGCCTTCCCTGACGTCGAGGTCAACGCCGTCGAGCGCCTTGGTCGTGCCGTAGTGCTTGACCAACCCCCGCACCTCGACCGCGTTGCCGCGGCCGGGACTTGCGTCGTGTAGTGAGTTCTGCGAACGCGTCATGGCGTAACACTCTCAGACGCCACTGACAACCGACCTACAGGCCACCGACGGCCCGCCGACATCCAAACGTCGGCGGGCCGTCCAAAAGGTATTTGGCCTGGTCGCGACTGGTCCGATGGGGTAGTTCGGGCCGTTTGCCACCACGCGCGGGTATTACACGCCTCTTGTGAGGCTATTAGTGGAAAGCGTGCTCGGGAGCCGGGTAGCTGCCGCCCACGACGTCGTCGGCGAAGGCGCGGGCGGCGTCCCCGAGGGTCTGGCGCAACTGCGCGTACTGCTTGACGAAACGCGGTACCCGGCCGCCGTTCAGACCGGCCATGTCCGTCCACACCAGCACCTGCGCGTCGCACTCCGCGCCCGCGCCGATGCCCACCGTCGGGATGTGCAGGGAACGCGTCACCTCGGCGGCGAGTTCGGCCGGTACGAGTTCGAGTACCACCGCGAACGCGCCCGCGTCCTGCGCGGCCTTGGCGTCCCGCAGCAACTGCTGGGCCGCTTCCTCGCCGCGCCCCTGCACCGGGTAGCCGCCGTAGGCGTTGACGGACTGCGGGGTGAGGCCGATGTGGGCCATCACCGGGATGCCCGAGCGCACCACCAGTTCGATCTGGTCGGCCGAGCGCTCGCCGCCCTCCAGCTTCACCGCGCCCACGCCCGCCTCCTTGACCAGTCGGGTCGCACTGCGCAGCGCCTGCACCGGGCCCTCCTGGTAGGTCCCGAACGGCAGGTCGCCGACGATCAGGGCGCGCTTGGTGCCGCGGACCACCGCGGCGGAGAGGATGGTGATCTCGTCCATGGTGACCGGCACGGTCGACTCGTACCCGAGGTGGCAGTTGCCCATCGAGTCGCCGACGAGCATCACGGGGATGCCGGCCTCGTCGAAGACCGATGCGGTCATCGCGTCGTAGGCGGTGAGCATCGGCCACTTCTCGCCGCGTTCCTTGGCCGCCGCGATGTCGCGGACGGTGATCCGGCGGGAGCCCTTGCCCCCGTACAGCGCCTTGTCGCGCGCGGCACCGGCACCGGACGCGCCCGCGGCGGGGGTGGAGGCGCCCGTTGCGGGTGGGGTGGAGGCGCGGGTGGCGGGTGGGGTGGAAGCGCGGGTGGCGGGTGGGGTGGAAGCAGCCTGGTTTGAGGCATGCGTCGTCATGACGTGTCTCCGTTTTCGTCATCTCAAGGCGCCCTGACGGCGTCCCTGGACCGCTTCCATGCTGGCACGCGGCCCGTACGGTGCGGAAGGGCCCTTGGGCCCCGTTCGCCCCACAGGCCACGACCGCGATCCGGACGCCCGACGGCCACCCCCGCCCCGCGGTGGGAGCCCTGCGGTCGGTAGCCCGCGGCCCGAGGCGCTGCGGCCCGAGGCCCCCGCGGCCCGCGGTCAGCGCCCGGCGGGCGGTGCTCTGCGGCCGGCACCCCGCTCCGTGCGGCGCCCCGCGGCCGGCCCGCCCCGCGGCGGGTCTCCTCGCCCCCATCTCTGCGTAAAGACTTTCCAATACGAGACGGTCTCGTTTCGAAATGGACGTAGCCTGGCCGGCATGGCAACACCATCCGACATAGCCACGGTCCGTACCGTGCCCGAGGCGATCCACCGCAGGCGGTGGGCGATCCTCGTCGTCCTCATGTTCAGCGTGCTGATCGTGGTCCTGGACAACTCGATCCTCAACGTCGCCATGAAGACCATCTCGCAGCCGGAACCGACCGGTTTGGGTGCCACCCAGAGCGAGCTGGAATGGGCGATCAACTCCTACACCCTGGTCTTCGCCGGGCTGCTCTTCACCGCCGGCCTGTTCGGCGACCGGGTCGGCCGCAAGAAGGTGCTGCTCGCCGGCATGCTGGTGTTCGGCATCGGCTCGGTGCTCGCCGCGTTCTCCGGCTCGCCCGCCGAACTGATCACCTACCGGGCCGTGATGGGCCTCGGCGGCGCCCTGGTGATGCCCGCCACCCTGGCGATCTTGATGAACGTCTTCGAGCGTGACGAGCAGCCCAAGGCGATCGGCATCTGGGTCGCCGCCGTCGGCCTCGCCATCGCCATCGGCCCGATCACCGGCGGCATCCTGCTCGAACACTTCTGGTGGGGCTCGGTCTTCCTGGTCAACGTCCCGGTCGTGATCGTCGGGCTGATCGCGATGGTCGTCCTGGTGCCGGACTCCCGCGACCCCTCGCCCGGCCGGTTCGACCCGGTCGGCGTGCTGCTGTCCGTCATCGGCCTGGTGCTGCTGGTCTACGGAATCATCAAGGGCGGCCAGTTGGCCGACTTCGCCGACCCCGAGGTGCTGGGCACCAGCGGCGGTGGCCTGCTGGTCCTGCTGCTGTTCGTCTGGTACGAGCGGCGCGTGGAGCACCCGGCGATCGACATCAGCTACTTCCGCAAGCCCGCCTTCTCGGCGGCCATCGCCGCCATCGCGCTGGTCTTCTTCGCGCTGATGGGCGTCACGTTCTTCATCGTCTTCTACACCCAGAGCGTGCGCGGCTACAGCGCCCTGGAGTCGGGCCTGCTGTTGCTGCCGCTGGCCGGCGCCCAGTTGATCTTCGCGCCGCGCACCCGCCTTGTGGTGGACCGCTTCGGGGCGCGCGCCGTGTGCACCGCGGGCATGGTGGTGATCGCCGGGACGTTGGCCGGCTTCCTGCTGCTCGACGTGGACAGCCCGATCTGGGTCCTGGAAGTGCTCTTCTTCCTCCAGGGCGCGGGCATGGCGCACATCATGCCGCCGGTCACCGTCGCGATCATGCAGTCGCTGCCGCGGGACAAGGCGGGTTCGGGCTCCGCGCTGAACAACACCTTCCGGCAGGTCGGCGGGGCGCTGGGGGTGGCCGTACTGGGTTCGCTGCTGTCGACCACGTACCGTAACGGCATCGACGACGAACTCAAGGCCGTCCCCGGCCTCTCCGACGAACAGCGCCACAGCGCGGGCGAGTCCATCGAGGCGACGCTCGGCGCGGCGCAGCGGATGGGCGAGCAGGGCAAGGCGCTGGTCGCGCCCGCGCACGACGCCTTCATCCACGCCATGCACCTGACGGCGGTCGCCGCGGCCGGTGTCGCGGTGCTGGGCGCGCTGGTCGTGGCGGTGTTCCTGCCCGGCAAGCAGCCCGTACCGGCCCAGCGGCCCGGTGCGACGGGCGGCGGCGATGAGCCTGGTGCGGCTGGTGCGGCTGGTGCCGATGCAGCCGGTACGGCGGGTGCAGCCGGTACGGCGGGGTCGGCGGGCGGACCGAACACCCTGGAGGCACACCGGTGATCCCCACGCCATCCGACGCCGGCCGGACGCCCGGTCGGGCCACCCCACCACCAGGCCGCGCCCGGCGCGCGCCCGGCGACGGGGCGGCCCGGCGGACGGGCGCTGGAGCGAGTGCGCCGGATGGCGTGCCGGCCCCGGCCGGCCCCCACCACCCCGGGGACCTGCCGGCGCCGCAGGACCTGGTCGCCCTTGATACCACCACGGACACAACCACCACCACGGCCACGGACGCAGCCACGGCCTCGGCCCCGGCCCCGGACCCGGTCGTGGCCGCGGCAGGCGCTCCCGGCCCCCGCCGCGCCGCCACGGCCACCGCCGTCGCCGGCGACGGGCTCGACGCGTTGCCCGAGCCGGCCGGCGGCGGGGCGGGGGAGCGGCGGGGCCGCCCGCGCAGCGCCGCGGCTGACACCGCGATCGTGGAAACCGTGCTGCGGCTGCTCGAAGAGGGCGCCACGGTCGCCGACCTGTCCATGGAGCGCATCGCCCGGGAGGCCGGCGTCGGCAAGGCCACCGTCTACCGGCGCTGGTCGGGCAAGCCCGCGCTGATGCTGGACGTGATGCAGGCCCTGGACAGCGATACGCCCGCGCCCACCGGCGCGTCCGTCCGCGACGACCTGGTCCAGATGCTGGAGTCGATGCGCAGGCGCGGCCTCGCCAAGCGCCAGTCAGCGCTGGTGCGCACGGTGTTGACCCAGGTGAAGGCGCAGCCGGAACTCTGGGACGCCTACCACACGAACGTGATCCAGAAGCGGCAACAGGTCATGCGCGAGATCCTCACCCGTGGGATGGCCAGCGGCGAGATCCGCGCGGACGAGGACGTCGACTTCGTCGCCGAACTCTTCGTCGGCCCGATGCTCTCGCGCGTCCTGCTGCACGAGTGGCAGGAACTCCCCGAGGGCCTCGCCGAGCGCATCGTCGACACCGTCCTGGACGGGGTGCGCCCGCACGACTGAGCCCGTACGCCGCCGTGCCGGTGCGCCGCGTACGCATCGCCCATGCACCGCGGACGCGCCTCGTACGGGGCGGTACGGTGCGGTGCCGCGTGTTCCGCGCGGCAAGGCGACCGCCCGTCCCCCGGGGAGGCTGCGGACGCGGCAGCCTCCCCGGACCAGCCGGGGTGAAGTCGGGCGAATCACCCGCCGGACGGGGGAGTTCCGGCCAGTCGTGGGCGGGCCGGCGCCGGCGATGGTCTGCGCTGCGTGGCGCTGCGCGGGCCGCTGCCCTTGTTGCACTCCTTGTAGTGGATCTACGACGGTTTGTGCCAGCCGTGTCACAGGCCCCGCCCAACTCGCCGAAAACGGAACCCGGGCCCGCCCGCCACTCGTCCTCACTTTCGAGACGCCCACCCGGAGCGTCGGAAACACCCTGGTCATCACCTATGGTCTAGGCGGTGGCGGGCCGGTGAGCTAGTGAGGACGACGCATGGCGCAGGCGTACGCGGAAGAGACCGGGCACGACCGGGACGAGCCCGGACCGGCCCGTTCTCGGGCGGAGCGCCTCAAGGATTACGGGCGGCGGCTGATCGACGGCTGGCGGGGCCGCGAGGTGTGGCGGCGCGGTCTGGTGGTGGCCGGGTTCGCGGTGCTCCTCGCGCTGCTGATGATCCTGCACGCGCAGATCCCCAACAACGTCGGCAACCTCGGCAGCCTGCTGGAGACGTTTCTGCCGTGGATCGGGATGGTGGGCATTCCCATCCTGTTGGTCTGTGCGCTGGTGCGCCGCTCGGCGACCGCGCTGGTCGTGCTGTTGATGCCGGTGATCGTCTGGCTGAATCTCTTCGGCTCCCTGTTGACCAGCAAGTCCGGATCGGGCGGCGACCTCACCGTCGTCAGCCACAACGTCAACGCCGACAACGCCGACCCGGCCAGTACGGCCAAGGACGTGGCCGCGTCCGGCGCCCAGGTGGTCGCGCTGGAGGAAGTGACCGGCGACGCGGCCCCCACGTACGAGCGCGAGCTCAAGTCGGCGTACCCGTACCACACGATCCAGGGCACGGTCGGGCTGTGGAGCACGTACCCGATCAAGGACGCGCAGATCGTGGACATCCAGATGGGGTGGTCCCGCGCGCTGCGGGCCACGGTGACCGCGCCCAAGGGCGAGGTCGCGGTGTACGTGGCCCACCTCCCCTCCGTACGCGTCAAGTTCAACGCCGGCTTCACCGCGGGGCAGCGCGATGACAGCGCGCGGGCGCTGGGCGCCGCCATCCGGGCCGAGCGGCTGGAGCGGGTGATCCTGCTCGGCGATCTGAACGGCACCGTCAACGACCGCGCGCTGGCCCCCGTCACCTCCCAGCTCCGCTCCGCGCAGGGCGCCGCGGGCGACGGCTTCGGCTTCAGTTGGCCCGCCTCGTTCCCGATGGCCCGCATCGACCAGATCCTGGTGCGCGGCGTGGAGCCGGTCTCGGCGTGGACCCTGCCCGACACCGGCAGCGACCACTTGCCGGTGGCCGCCTCGGTCAACTTCTAGCCTCCGGCGGCCTGCGGCCGTCGAAGGGCCGGGCCGTTCCCCGACCGGCCGGCCGGCCGACGACCCCGCTGGCCGATCGCCCGGGCCCCGGCTCAGTCGCGCGGTACCTCGCACGCGTCGCCCTCGCACGCCGCGCCCTGGCCCGTCGTGGGCGCCGTGGCGGTCGCGGTCTCCCGGGCGACCTGCTCGAAGACGCGCAGGAAGGTGTCCGCCTCCTGGCCGCCCTGGACGGCCCACTGGCCCTCGAAGACGAAGGTGGGCACGGCCGTGACGCCGCGCGCCCGGGCCACCTCGATCTCGTCCAGCACCTCGTCGTGGAGGTCGTCGCCGTTCAGGAACTCGGTGATCGGGTCACGGTCGAGCCCGACCTCGACGGCGGCGTCGGCGAGCTGTGCGCGGTCGCCGATGTCCATCGCCTCGCCGAAGTGGGCGGCGAGCAGCCGCCCCTTGAGCCGGGCCTGCGCCTCGGGCCCGTACGCGTCGAGCACGTACCGCAGCAGCCGGTGGGCCAGCAGCGAGTTGTTCTCGACGACCGTGTCGAAGTCGAAGACGAGGTCCTCGGCCGCGCCCAGCTCCGTGATCCGCGCGTCCATCTGCACGGACTGCGGCCCGTACTTGGCCGCCAGCACCTCACGGTGCGGCAACGGCTCCTCCGGCGCGCTCGGGTCGAGCTGGAACGGCCGGTAGACCACCTCGACCTGGTCCGCCTGCGGGTACGCGGCCAGCGCCTGCTCGAAGCGCGCCTTGCCGACGTAACACCACGGGCATGCGATGTCGCTGTAGATCTCGACCTTCACCGGTCCACTCCTCGTTGCTGCACGGATCGTCGCCGCATCGACATTCTTTTGAATCGTCAAGCGCTCCCGTGGAGAACCGGACGACGCGGCCGAGTATTCCCGCCCTCGCGCGGGGACGCCTCCCGGGAGCCGGGCTCGCCCGCCGGAGATCCGGAGGGGGCCGGCGGGCGCAAGACTCCCGGTAGGTGGAGCGGACCTCAAACAAGGTGTTTCGACATCATGTGAGGTACGTCGATTAAGACGTGCCAGCAATGGCCAGTGCGGCGACCATAAGCGCGAAAACGTGCGCGACCTGGTCGATAGGGGCGGCTCCTCCTTCCTCGAAGGACTTTTCCTGGAGGCTGTTCTTCATCCACCGCTCCACTGGCCACCCGCGGTCGACGAAGGAGTGGCTGGCACCGATCCAGACCAGGGCGATCAGGGAAACGGAAACGCCGAAGCGGAGGTCGAGCACGACTGCGCCCGTGGCGAGCAGGGCGGCTGACGTCCCCACGTGCGTGAGGGAGTGCGCGGCATTGGCGCGCCACCCGACCGCGGTTCGCTCTCCTTTATGCGCTGCCTGGTGGTCTGTCTGGAGCGGGTAATCGGCTAATAAATGGGCGACATATAACAGAACAAAAAGCGATGCGAACATGCGTGGAGCCTCCTAGCGGGCAGGACGATGAGCGGTGTGCTCCGTTGTCGGCGGGCCGTGCGGAACGAGAGCATTCCATGGCTGCTGCACCGGTCGCGGCCGAAACGGCAATCACCGGCGGTGCTCGGCGCGATGTCGCGTCTCCGAATTGGCCCCGGCCAGCCCGCCCGTGCCCGGCAGCGCCGCCGCCGGTGCGCGAGGACCCGTGCCTGGCCACACTTCACCCCACGCCGCACACTCCACACCTCACACCCACTCGCGGAGCGGCCCCACACCCCACACGCGGAAGCGGCCCGCCGGAAGTCCCCGGCGGGCCGCTCGTGCGAGGCGCCCGTTCGGTGCGCCGCGGGCTCAGCCCGACTCGCGCCACCGGTTGGTGATCGGCAGCCGGCGGTCCTTGCCGAAGCCCTTCGCGGAGATCTTGGTGCCCGGCGGGTACTGGCGGCGCTTGTACTCGGCCGCGTCCACCATCCGCAGCACCCGCGTCACCAGCTCGGGTTCGAAGCCCGCCGCGACGATCTCGGCGCAGCCCTGGTCGCGGTCGACGTACCGCTCCAGGATCTGGTCGAGCACGTCGTAGTCGGGCAGCGAGTCGGCGTCCACCTGGCCGGGGCGCAGTTCCGCGCTCGGCGGCTTGGTGATCGAGTTCTCCGGGATCGGCGGGGTCTGGCCGCGCTCGACGGCCGCCTGGTTGCGCCAGCGGGCGAGGCGGAAGACGACCGTCTTGTACAGGTCCTTGATCGGCCCGTACGCGCCGACGGAGTCGCCGTAGAGCGTGGAGTAGCCGCAGGCCAGCTCCGACTTGTTGCCGGGGGCCAGCACGATGTGGCCCTCCTGGTTGGAGAGCGCCATCAGCAGCGTGCCGCGCAGCCTGGCCTGGAGGTTCTCCTCGGCCAGACCCGTCAGGTCGAGCGAGCCCATGTACGCGTCGAACATCGGCACGATGGGGGCCGTACGGAAGTTGAGGCCGGTGCGCCGGGCCAGTTCCGCCGCGTCCTCCTTGGAGTGGCCGGAGGAGTACTTGGACGGCATGGAGACGCCGTACACGTTGCGGGCGCCCAGCGCGTCGCAGGCGATGGCCGCCACCAGCGCCGAGTCGATCCCGCCGGAGAGCCCGATGAGCACGCTGCGGAAGCCGTTCTTGGCGACGTACGCGCGCAGGCCCACCACCAGCGCCGTGTAGACCTCCTCGTCGTCACCGAGCCGCTCGGCCTCGCCGCCGGCCAGCTCCGGCTCGTACGCAGGCACCGGGTCCTGGCTGAGCGTGACGTGGTCGATCCGCAGCCCGTCGTCGACCACGCCGGACGGCGGCTGCGGGGCCGCGGCCGGCAGGTCGAGGTCGACCAGGACGCAGCCCTCGGCGAACTGCGGGGCCCGCGCGATCACCGTGCCGTCCGCGCCCACCACGATCGAGTCGCCGTCGAAGACCAGGTCGTCCTGGCCGCCGATCATCGCCAGGTAGGCGGTGGTGCAGCCGGCCTCCTGGGCCCGCTTACGGACCAGTTCGAGCCGGGTGTCGTCCTTCTCGCGCTCGTACGGCGAGGCGTTGATGGACACCAGCAGACCGGCGCCGGCGGAGCGGGTGGCGGGCACCCGGCCGCCCTCCTGCCACAGGTCCTCGCAGATGGCGAGGGCCACGTCCACCCCGTGCACCCGGATGACCGGCAGCGTCTCGCCGGGCACGAAGTAGCGGAACTCGTCGAAGACGCCGTAGTTCGGCAGGTGGTGCTTGGCGAAGGTGAGCGCCACCTGTCCGCGGTGCAGCACGGCGGCGGCGTTGCGCGGCGCGCCCGCCGGCTGGCCGTACCGCGGCTGCTCCCGGTCGCTGCGGTCCAGGTAGCCGACGACCACCGGCAACTCGCCGAACCCCTCGGCCGCCAGCCGGGCGGCGAGCGCGGTGAGCGCGGCGCGGGACGCCTCGACGAAGGAGGCGCGCAGCGCCAGGTCCTCGACGGGGTAGCCGGTCAGCGCCATCTCGGGGAACGCCACCAGGTGGGCGCCCTGTTCGGCGGCGTGCCGGGTCCATTGGACGACGGTCTCCGCATTGGCCGCGAGGTCACCGACGGTGGAGTCGATCTGATTCAGAGCGAGGCGAAGTTGAGGCACGCGGCCCAGTGTAATCGTCTATTTGACGCGATGGGGTGGTGAGGGCGACCACACCGCGCCGCCGGGGGCGACGGCGGGGGCCCGGAGGCGGGGGTGGTGCCCCGGGGGTGGACGGACGGGCCCGGGCGGCTACTTCCGATAGCCCAGGACCGTCATCATCCCCGACTCCGCGTGGTAGACGTTGTGGCAGTGCAGCATCCACAGGCCCGGGTTGTCGGCGTCGAAGTCCACGTCGAGACGGCGGCCCGGCAGCACGATGGCGGTGTCCTTGCGCGCCCCGGCGTTCGGCGCACCACCGCGCCCGGCCGCCCCGCCGGCCAGCGCGAAGGTGTGCCCGTGCAGGTGCATCGGGTGCCACATGGTCGTCGCGTTCTCGAACGACAGCCGCACCCGCTCGCCCGCGCGCACCGGATAGCGGGCCGCCGGGTCGTACCGCCTGCCGTTGACCGCCCAGTCGTAACGGGCCATCGAACCCGTCAGCCGCAGCTTCACCGTGCGGTCCGGGGCGCCGGGCGCCAGCCGTACGGGCTCCGCCGCACGCAGGTCGGACGCGGTGAGCAGGCGGCCGGACAGCTCCCTCGGCCGGGTGCGCGCGGTGGGCGCCGCGCCGCCCCCGGTGCGCAGCACGGCCAGCGCCGCCCGCCGCTTCCCCTCGGCCACCGCGGTCAGCGGGAACACCCCGTCGCCGGCGGTGACCAGCACGTCGTAGCGCTCGCCCATGCCGAGCAGCAGCGCGTCGGTGCGCGCGTGCTCGACGGGGAAGCCGTCGGTGTGCGTGACCGTCATCTCGTGCCCGCCGAGCGCCACCCGGAAGGCGGTGTCCCCGCCCGCGTTGATGAACCTGATGCGCACCCGGTCCCCGGGCCGCGCCCTGAAGGTCCGCGGACCTTCCGCCCTGCGCCCGTTGACCAGGTAGTACGGGTACGCCACGTCGCCCGCGTCGCCGCCGAGCAGTTTGCTGGTGGCGCCCATCATCATGCGCGGCGGCCCGGTGCGGCCGGTCCCGCCGCCGGACCCACCGCCGGGGCTGGGGCTCGGGCCGCTGCCCGCCCCGTGGTCCATCCCGCCGTGGTCCACGGCCCCGTCGCCCGTCCCGCCGCCGTGGTCCATGTTCCCGTGGTCCATGCCGCCGCCGTGGGCGCCGCCGCCGTGATCCATGCCGGCGCTGAGTTCGGCGAGCACGGCGTCCGGGGTGCTGCCGTCGACGCCGTCCACCCAGTCGTCGAGCACCACGACCCACTCCTTGTCGTACGCGAGCGGCTCCTTGGGGTCCTCGACGATCAGCGGCGCGTACAGGCCGCGGTCCTGCTGCACGCCCGAGTGCGGGTGGAACCAGTACGTGCCGGGGTGCGGCAGCGTGAAGCGGTAGTCGAACGCGGCGCCGGCGCGCACCGGGCGCTGGGTCAGGCCGGGCACCCCGTCCATGTCGTTGCGCAGGGCGAGGCCGTGCCAGTGCAGCGAGGTGGCCTGCGGCAGGTGGTTGGCGAGCCGCAGGGCGAGCGTGTCGCCCGCGGTCACCCGCACCTCCCGGCCGGGCAACTCACCCCCGTACGCCCAGGAATGAACGCTGACCCCGCCGCCCAGGTCCAGGCGGGCGCGGGCCGCGGTGAGGTCGAACCTGCGCTCGGGGCCCGGGCGGCGCCGGCGTTCGGCCGCGGCGACCTCCGGGCCGTCGGGCGCGAGGTAGTCGCCGCCCGCTTCCGGACCGGAGCCGGCGGACGGGCCCGAACGCGAGCCCGGGTCGGAGTCGGACGAACAGGCGGCGAGCAGGCCGCCGCCGGCGAGTGCGGTGGTGGCGGCGAGCACGGCTCGCCGGGTGGTGCTGCGCATACGAGATGCACCTCGAATCACATCGGTGGCTACGCGGGAGGGAGGCTCGAACGCCGCTCGTAGGCACCCGTCACCGACCGGCCGACGGCACGCCAACGTCCTTGCTGGTGCAGGGAGTTGACCGGTCGGCTGGCGATGTTCCGAGGAACTGGTCTGGCCGGTGGGTGGGGGTGGGGAGCGGCGTGGCCGCCGCTATATGCGCAGCACCGGAAGGCGGGCCGCGGCGGTGGCCAGCGGGGGCGGCCCGCGCCGTCGCGGCCGGCCGGGTGCGCCGAGGCACCGCACGGCAGCAGCCCCGGTACGGCGCCGTGCGGCGGCGCTCAGCACCAGCACGACGGTCCACGCCACGAGCACGGCGAGGCAGACGGAGAGCGGGTCCATGCCGCCGTGCCCTGGCGCGGCGATCTGGTCGGCGACCTGGGCGCCGAGCCGTGGGGGCGCGGGGTGGGCCGGGCGGGTGAGGGTGTCACCCGGCTCGGGCCGGGCGGCCGTCGCGTGGTGTGCCGTGGCCCCGGGCGCGCCGGCGGTCGGCTCTCCGCTCGCGTCCACGGCCCGGTGTGCGGCCGTCACGCCGGGCTCGCTCGCCGCCCCTGGCCCGCCCGCCGACCCGTGCTCCGCGGGATGGCCGATGGTGTGCATCGTGACGATGCCGAAGAGTAGGGCGGACAGCAACAGCAGCCGAGCGCACCAGGCGGTGCCCCGGCGCGGGGCGTGCGGCGCCGTGCGCGAGCGGGCTGACATCGCGGGTAGCTTACCCCCGTGGGGTATGTGTGTCAGGGGGTGGGGCGGAAACCGACTACCGCCGGGCGGACCCCCGCGAGCCGGGGCCCGGGGCGGGGGACGCCGCCGCGCCCGCCTCCTTGTCGCGCGCTGACCACAGCGAGCGGACGTGGCCCAGATGGCGGCGCATGCACTCCTGGGCGCCCGCGGCGTCGCCGGCGATCATCAGGTCGAGCAGTTCCAGGTGCTCCTCGGCCGAGGCGATCAACTCGCCGTTGCTGTCCAGCCGGGCGAGGCCGTAGAGGCGGGCGCGCTTGCGCAGGTCGCCGACGACCTCCACCAGTCGGGCGTTGCCGGCCAGGCCCACCAGTTGCAGGTGGAACCTGCGGTCCGCCTCCAGATAGCCGATCAGGTCGTGCCGGCCGGCGGCGGCCACGATCTCCTGGGCCACCGGGCGCATCGACTCCAGGTCCTCCACCGCCACGGTGCGGGTCACCCGCCCGATCGTGGGCACCTCGATGAGCTCCCGGATCTCGCTGTACTCGTCCAGGTCGCGGTCGGACAACTCGGTGATCCGAAAGCCCTTGTTCCGCACCGGCTCCACCAGGCCCTCGCGCGCGAGGGCGAGCATGGCCTCGCGGACCGGCGTCGCCGACACGCCGAGTTCGGCCGCGAGCGCGGGGGCGGAGTACACGGTTCCGGCCTGGAGTTCACCGGCGATCATGGCGGCGCGCAGGGCGTTCGCCACCTGGTCGCGCAGCCGCTCCTGGACCAAGATCAAGTTGCGTTGCCGCAGGTCAGCCACGTGGGCCTCCGTCCTAGGTTCGGCACGGAGAGTATAACTTCACATGTCATGCGGCCGACGGGGCCGATGGGCCGGCTCGGCGGAGCCGCGGGGGCCGCAGGGGTGGCTGACGCCGGCCCGCACCCGTACGTGTCAGCGCGCGGGGAAGCCCGCCGGGTGCGCCGCCGCCCCGGGTGGCTCCGAATCTCGCCCCGCGCCTCAGCCTCCGAGCCCGGGCACCCGCCCCGCGCAGCCGCCGCCCCCGGTCCGTATGGGGGGACGGGCCGAGGGCGGCGGGGTCGGGAGGGCGGGAGCCGGGCGCTTCGGTCCGGCTCCCGCCGCGTGGGTCAGCCGGCCCGGTGGGTCGGCGCGGCGCCCGTGCTCGCGCAGCCGCCGGCCGCGCACTCGGTCAACCAGGCGTCCCAGTCGGCGTCGTAGCTGCTGCCGATGGTCCGCGTCAGGTGCGCCCGCGCGGCCTGCCAGTCACCGCTGCGGTAGTGGCCGAGCACCGTGTCCACGTCGCCGCGGTGCCGCTCAAGCAGGTACCGCACCGCCAGGTAGCCCCACCGGTAGACCCGGGTGGTGTCGGCGTTCTCGTACGTCGTGTCGAAGAGCGTGCTCAGCCGGTAGGTGTGCTTGCCGGCCTCGGTCGCCGCCTCCTGGTAGGGCAGGTTGCGGTAGGAGTACGAGACGTACTCGGCGAAGCCCTCGATCCACCACACGGTCGGCGTGCTCACCCCGGCCTCGAAGCCGCCGTGCATGTTGAAGCGGCCGTCGAGGTAGTGGGTGTACTCGTGGTTGAGGTTCCAGATCGCGAACTCCGGCCGCTGCCACTCCGCCTCGTAGGCGATGAACCGCGGCTGGTTGCCGACCTTCGACGGGTCGCCCTCCAGGTACATGCCGCCGTTGTTGGTGTCGATGCCGTAGATCGCGCCGGCGTACGTCTGGTAGTCGGTGCTGGAGTCGAAGGCCGTGACCTCGATGGTCTCGTTGTGGTCGTCGGCCACCGGGCCGCTGTCCCGGGCGACGTCGTGGAAGAACGCGTCCTGCCCGGTCAGGCTGGTGCAGGTGGCGGCCAACTGGTCGGCCGTCATGTCCTGCGCCCGGATGCTGATGCTCGGACCGCACGAGTGCCGCACCGGCAGCGCCGCGTCCGACAGCCGCTTCGGCAGGTCACAGGTGCCGTAATCGGCGCAGTTGTCCCCGTCGTACGCGGCGGTCATCTCCGCCACGCCGACCCACAGCGGCGCGGTGCGGCCGGTGATCTCGCTGCGCCGGAGCAGGTCCCTGGCCAGCGGCGCCACCTCGGCGCGCAGCGAGGCGTGCTGGAGGAAGCGGCCGAGTTCGCGCCCCGCGTTGGAGGTCAGGTAGCTCCGCTCGCCACCCAGCAGGTCCAGGTGCGCGGCGGCGAAGTCGGACAGCGTCCGCAGCACGCCCGGGTCCCGCTCGACCGCGGTCACGAACTCGGGCACCTGGTGGCCGCGGAAGAGCACGGTGTACACGTTGTTGACCGCGTTCAGCATCCACCACGAGCCGTCGTACGAGGAGTCGTACGCCGTCAGCAGCCGCTCCACCACCGGCAGGTAGCGGGCGTTCTCCTCGGCGCTGTCGATCAGGACGACCGCCTCGGACAACGTCTCCCCGTTGGCGTCGCTCACGTCACCGGAGTGCGCGGAGCCGAAGAACGCGTCGAGACCGCCCTGGATCGCCGAGCGCAGCGCGGGCCCGTACGCGCCGACGTCCTCCTGGTGGTACCAGTGCACGAAGTACCCGGCCCGCAGGAACAGCACGATCTGCGGCATCCCGGTCGAACCGTCGCCCGGGTAGTCCGCCGAGCCGGCCCGCAGTGCGTTCGCGACCGTGACCATCTGCTCCTCGCGGAAGGCGCCGCGCGCATCGGAGCCGGTCAGGTTGAACAGCGTGTTGATGCAGTCGGGCGCCGCCCCCTTGACCTTCTCGACCAGTGCGGCGCCGGTGTTGCCGGTGAAGTCCGCGACGTCGCAGGCCACGCGGGCGCCCTGGCGCGCCGACGGCCGGCGCTGCGCGTCGGAGCGGACGGCGGAGTCGGCCGGCTCGTCGTACGAGCGGCGCAGCGCGTCCTTGCTGGCGGCCAGCGGCGGGCGCTGCGACACCGGGGCCGCCGCGTCCCGTACGTGCTCGGGGTCATCGGCCTGGGCATCGGCCGCGGCCGTGCCCTGCGGGGCTGCGCGGTGGGGGTCTGCGCCGTGCGGGTTCGCGCCCTGCGGGCCCGCGCCGGTGGGGCCCTGGGTGCGGGCGGCGGCGGGCGCGGGGGTGGCGGGGGCGGCCTGGCTCGGGGCGGCGAGCAGCCCGCCGCCCAGGCACAGCGATATCGCCAGCGCCGCCAGGGGGCCGGTGCGTCCGCGCACCGGGGTCCTTCTCATGGCAGTTGCCTCCTGTGGGGGTGGAGTTGCCGTGCGCGGGGCGCACGGGGGCACCCCGCGTCCGCCGCGTCTGACATGGACACGAACGGGAGGGGTGTGCCATGTAAAATTTCACACGTCACCTCACATGGGGAAGGGGTTGAGTGGGGCGAGTTCTGTTCGGGGGCTCCGGGCCGCCGGTCGGGCTGCCGGGCGGGGGTGCGGGGTGCGGTCGCCGTCAACGCGATGGCGTAGCGCCAAGCACCTGACAAACGGGGAAAGTCACGACACCCGGGGGAACCCGTACGCGCTGGCGCAAAGCGCCGGGGCGGATGCGAAACTCAACGGAAACCCGCTGGCGTGATACTGAGGTGTCACCGGATCTGCCCAGCACCCCAGAGCGGCCGTCTGACCTGCGAGGATAGGGACTATGGACAAGCAGCAGGAGTTCGTGCTCCGCACGCTCGAAGAGCGCGACATCCGCTTCGTACGGCTGTGGTTCACCGATGTGCTCGGCTTCCTCAAGTCCGTCGCGGTGGCGCCCGCCGAGTTGGAGCAGGCGTTTGACGAGGGAATCGGCTTCGACGGCTCCGCCATCGAGGGCTTCGCCCGGGTCTACGAATCGGACATGATCGCGAAGCCGGATCCGGCCACCTTCCAGATCCTGCCCTGGCGCGCCGAGGCCCCCGGCACCGCACGCATGTTCTGCGACATCTTGATGCCGGACGGCTCGCCCTCGTACGCCGACCCGCGCTACGTCCTCAAGCGCATCCTCGCCAAGACCTCCGACCTCGGCTTCACCTTCTACACCCACCCCGAGATCGAGTTCTTCCTGCTCAAGGACAAGCCGGTGGACGGCACCCGGCCGGTGCCCGCCGACTCATCGGGCTACTTCGACCACACCCCGCAGAACGTCGGCATGGACTTCCGCCGGCAGGCGATCACCATGCTCGAATCCATGGGCATCTCGGTCGAGTTCTCCCACCACGAGGGCGCCCCCGGCCAGCAGGAGATCGACCTGCGCTACGCCGACGCGCTGTCCACCGCCGACAACATCATGACCTTCCGCATCGTCATGAAGCAGGTCGCGCTGGAACAGGGCGTACAGGCCACGTTCATGCCCAAGCCGTTCTCGGAGTACCCCGGCTCCGGCATGCACACCCACCTCTCCCTCTTCGAGGGCGACCGCAACGCCTTCCACGAGTCGGGCGCCGAGTACCAGCTCTCCAAGGTGGGCCGCTCCTTCATCGCCGGCCTGCTGCGGCACGCCGCGGAGACCTCGGCCGTCACCAACCAGTGGGTCAACTCGTACAAGCGCATCTGGGGCGGCTCCCAGCGCACCGCCGGCGCGGGCGGCGAAGCCCCCTCGTACATCTGCTGGGGCCACAACAACCGCTCCGCGCTCATCCGGGTCCCGATGTACAAGCCCGGCAAGACCGGCTCCACGCGCGTGGAGGTCCGCTCCATCGACTCGGGCGCCAACCCCTACCTCACGTACGCGGTGCTGCTGGCCGCCGGCCTCAAGGGCATCGAAGAGGGCTACGAACTCCCGGCCGGCGCCGACGACGACGTCTGGGCCCTCTCCGACTCCGAACGCCGCGCGATGGGCATCGAGCCCCTGCCCCAGAACCTCGGCGAGGCCATCGCCCTGATGGAACGCAGCGAACTGGTAGCCGAAACCCTGGGCGAACACGTCTTCGACTTCTTCCTCCGCAACAAGAAGCAGGAGTGGGAGGAGTACCGCAGCGAGGTGACGGCTTTTGAGCTGCGGAAGATGTTGCCGGTGTTGTAGGGGCGGGTTGGGGGCCCGGCCCCCAGCCCAGCCGGTAAGGCCGACGCTCACGTCCCGTCGGCCCTGAGCAGCCCGCCCGCGCGCGGCGCCGCCCCCCCCAGCCCCACGCGCGCCGACCCCAGGCCCTACCCCCACCCCACCCCCCGCCCCAGACTCCCCGCGCCCACCCCCCCGTGACGCGGACCCGCAGTCCGGGTCACCATGGGGCGCGGGGGACACGGGTGGCCCGTGCCGGTGGCTCCGTGCCGGGCAGGTACTAAGCTCCCGTGCGGATCATGGCGAGTGGTCGTGGCACCAGGCGGCTGCACGGTGGGCGCCTGCACCGGGTGACGACCGCGCGGAAAGGCGGGTGCGCCGTGCTGCAAGGGCGACGGGACAGCCAGTACGGACGGCTGCTGCGCTACGGATTCACCGACACCGCGGCGGCCGGGCTGCTGCTGGACGCGCCCGTGCTCGCCAGCGTACGGGCCGATCCCGTGCTGCTCGACGCGCTGGGGGCGACCGCCGATCCGAACCTGGCGCTGCGCGGCCTGGTGCGGTTGGCGGAGGCGCTGTCCGACGAGGAGCGGCAGACGCTGTTGACCACGGTCGTCTCGGCCAAGCCGCTGCGGGACCGGCTGCTCGGGGTGCTCGGCGCGTCCGAGGCGCTGGGCGACCACCTCGCGCGGCACCCGGGCGACTGGCACTCGCTGGTCACCTACGAATCGGCCGACCTGCACCCGACCACGGCCGAGTTCGAACAGGCGCTGGCCGACGGCGTGTGGGGCGGCGCGGACGGGCACCACAGCAAGCCCGCGGACGGCCACCAGGCCAAGCCCGCGGACAAGCAGCAGAGCAAGCCCGACGCGCTGCGCGCCACCTACCGGCGCTGCCTGCTCGGCCTCGCCGCCCGCGACGTGTGCGGCACCACAGGGGTTGCGCAGATCGCCGCCGAACTCGCCGACCTGGCCACCGCCACCCTGCGCATCGCCCTGCGGATCGCCGCCGAGGAAGCCCCCGAGGACGCCGCGGCCTGCCGGCTCGCCGTCATCGGGATGGGCAAGTGCGGCGGGCACGAACTCAACTACGTCTCCGACGTGGACGTCATCTTCGTCGCCGAACCACCGCTGCAACCGGGCGCCGGCGCGGCCGACGGCGACGGCGGCCCGGGGGACGCCGAGTCGACCGCGCTACGGGCCGCCACCCGGCTCGCCGCCCGACTGGTCCGGATCTGCGGCGACGTGACCGCCGAGGGCACCATCTGGCCGGTCGACGCCAACCTCCGCCCGGAGGGCCGCAACGGCCCCCTGGTCCGCACCCTCGCCAGCCACCTCGCCTACTACCAGCGGTGGGCCAAGACCTGGGAGTTCCAGGCGCTGCTCAAGGCCCGCCCGGTGGCCGGTGACGCCGCGCTCGGGCAGGCGTACGTGGCGGCCGTCGAACCCCTGGTGTGGCAGGCCGCCGAGCGCGACAACTTCGTGCCCGACGTACAGCAGATGCGCCGCCGGGTGGTCGAGAACATCCCGGCGGCCCAGGTCGACCGGGAGATCAAGCTCGGCCCCGGCGGGCTGCGGGACGTCGAGTTCGCCGTGCAGCTGCTCCAACTCGTCCACGGCCGCAGCGACGCGTCCCTGCGCAGCGGCAGCACCCTGGAGGCGCTCGCCGCGCTCGCCGCCGGTGGCTACGTGGGCCGCGCGGACGCCGCAGCCCTCGACGACGCGTACCGCTTCCTGCGCGCCATGGAGCACCACATCCAGCTCTACAAGCTGCGCCGCACCCACCTGGTCCCCGAGGACGAGGCCGACCTGCGCCGGCTCGGCCGCTCCCTGTCGCGGCCCTTCGACTGGCCGCGCACCGAGCCGGTGACCCGGCTGCGGCAGGAGTGGAAGCGGCACGCGCGCGAGGTGCGGCGGCTGCACGAGAAGCTGTTCTACCGGCCGCTGCTGGACGGCGTCGCCCAACTCGAACCGGGCGAGACCCGGCTCAGCTCCAAGGCCGCAGGCCAGCGCCTGGAGGCACTCGGGTACGCCGACCCGGTCGGTGCGCTGCGCCACCTGGAGGCGCTGGCCTCCGGGGTGACCCGCAAGGCCGCCATCCAGCGGACGCTGCTGCCGGTGCTGCTCGGCTGGTTCGCCGACTCCGCCGACCCGGACGCGGGGCTGCTCGGCTTCCGCAAGGTCTCCGACGCGCTCGGCAAGACGCCCTGGTACCTGCGGCTGCTGCGCGACGAGGGCGCCGCGGCCGAGAACCTGGCCCGGGTGCTGTCCGCCGGCCGGCTCGCCCCCGACCTGCTGCTGCGCGCCCCCGAGGCGGTCGCCCTGCTCGGCGACCCGCAGGGGCTGCGCCCGCGCACCCGCGAGCACCTGGAGCAGGAGGTGCTGGCCGCCGTCGGCCGCGCGGAGGGGCCGGAGCAGGCGGTGGCGGCGGCACGCGGCGTGCGGCGCCGCGAACTGTTCCGCACCGCGGCGGCCGACCTCATCGGCGCCTTCGCCCCGTACCACGAACACCCCGGGCACCCCGATCACGCGGGGCGCCAGGAAACGGCGCACGGAGGCGCGGGCGCGGGTACCGGGCTCGCTGCACTTCCGGCGGCCGGCGGCACCGGCGTCGGCTCCGGCGAACCCGCCGCGCACGGCCCGGGCGCGGGGG
>NZ_JBLIWA010000043.1:30775-60873 GCF_047525675.1 Streptomyces sp. 796.1
CCCCCCGGCGGCGCCCCACCGGCCGGTTTGGACGCCGGCTCCGCGGCCGACGCGGTCGGCTCCGCGCTCTCCGACATCAACGCGGCCACCCTCGCCGGTGCGCTGCGCGCCGCCGTCCGCGACACCTGGGGCGACACCCTGCCCACCCGGTTCGCGGTGATCGGCATGGGCCGCTTCGGCGGCCACGAACTGGGCTACGGCTCCGACGCCGACGTGCTCTTCGTCCACGAGCCGCGCCCGGGCGTCGACGAGCAGGAGGCCGCGCGGGCGGCGTTCGCCGTCGCCAACGAGATGCGCCGGCTGCTCCAACTCCCCACCACCGACCCGCCGTTGCTGATCGACGCCGACCTGCGCCCGGAGGGCAAGTCCGGCCCGCTGGTGCGCACCCTGGCCTCGTACGCCGCCTACTACCGGCGCTGGGCCAAGGTGTGGGAGAGCCAGGCGCTGCTGCGGGCCGAGCCGGTGGCCGGCGACGCCGACCTGGGGGAGCGCTTCATCGAGCTCATCGACCCGCTGCGGTACCCGGTGGACGGCATCGGCGAGGACGCCGTACGCGAGATCCGCCGGCTCAAGGCGCGGATGGAGTCCGAACGGTTGCCCCGCGGCGCCGACCCCACCACGCACACCAAGCTCGGCCGCGGCGGCCTCTCCGACGTCGAGTGGACGGTGCAACTGCTGCAACTGCGGCACGGCTGGTCCGAGCCGGGGCTGCGCACCACCCGCACCCGGGTCGCGCTGGCCGCCGCGCACGCCGCCGGGCTGCTGGACACCGACGACGCACAGACCTTGGACGAGGCGTGGGTGTTGGCCACCCGGGTGCGCAACGCGGTGATGCTGGTCCGCGGCCGACCCGGCGACACCTTCCCGGCCGACGGCCGCGAGCTGGCCGCCGTCGGCCGCTACCTGGGCTACGAGCCGGGCCACGTCGGCGAAATGGTCGACGACTACCGCCGCACCACGCGCCGCGCCCGCGCGGTGATGGAGCGGCTGTTCTACGACTACGCGGGGTGAGCCGGGGCGCGGACCCCGGGGCGGGCCGCGCGCGGGGACCTGGTCAGGAGGTGTGCGGCGGGCCGTCGCCGTCGTCGGCCGGCACCGGGGCGCCCGCGGTGGCCGCCGTGCCGGGCGCGGTCGAGGTCGGTCCCGGGTCGGCTGCGGGAGCGGGCCGGGGCGCCTGAGCCGCGTCGCCCCCTGGCGGAGCCGCCGGCGGGACGAGCGGAGAGCCGGGCTCGGGCTTGGGAGGGTCAGCCGGGCCCGGAGCTGGGGCCGGGGTCGCGGCGGGGGCTGTGGCGGCCGGGGCCGAGGTCGGGCGCGGGTCCGTACCCGCTTCCGTGCCCGCCGCCGTCGGGGCGCCGTGCCGGGTCGCGGTGCGCGCGCCCGCGTGCGCGATGTGCTGCGGCAGCCGGTACGGCGACGACGCGTACCAGGCGGCGGTGACGGCGAAGCCGAAGGCCAGGCAGATCAGGCCGCCGACGGCGTCCAGCCAGAAGTGGTTGGCGGTGGCGACGATCACCACCAGGGTCGCCACCGGGTAGAGCACGCCCAGTGCCTTGACCCAGCGCGGCCCGGCCAGCGCGGCGATCGTGATGCCGCACCAGGTCGACCAGCCGATGTGCATGGACGGCATGGCCGCGTACTGGTTGGAGACCTCCGACAGGTTCCCGGAGGCCAGCGAGCCCCAGGTGTGGTGGACGATGACGGTGTCGATGAAGTCCATGTCCGGCATCAGCCGGGGCGGGGCCAGCGGGAAGAAGTAGAAGCCGACCAGGGCCACCGCGGTGGTCGCGAAGAGCACCAGCCGCACCGCCGCGTACCGGCCCGGGTGCCAGCGGTAGAGCCACACCAGCACGCCGATGGTCACCACGAAGTGCAGCGTGGCGTAGTAGTAGTTCATCCCCACGATCAGCCAGGTCACCGAGTTGACGCCGTGGTTGACGCCGCGCTCGATGGCCAGCCCGATGTGCTGTTCGGCGTCCCAGATCCAGTCGGCGTTGCGCAGCGCGGTGGCCTGCTGGGTGGGGACGGCGTTGCGGATGAGCGAGTACGTCCAGTAGCTGACGGCGATCAGCAGGATCTCGAACCACAGGCGTGGCCTGCGCGGCGCCCGCAGCCTGGCCAGCCGGGTGGGGGCGGCCGGCGGGCGGGGCTCCGCGCGCTCCTCCATGGGTGGCGGGAGAGCTGCCGTCCGGTCGTCCGGGGTCCTCAGAATCGCTTCACCCATAGACACCCAGTCTGCCAGACGTCGCCCGCCCGCCAGGCCCCGCGTCGGTCGGATCTGCGCCGCTCAGGGCGCTAGCGGAGCGGTTCGGCAGGGGCGCGCGGGCCGGCTGGGGCCGGCGCCGTCGATCCCCGTACGACCAACTCCGGGAGGAAGACGAACTCGCTGTGCAGCGGGGTGCCGGCGGCGTCGGGCGGCTGGGTGGGGTGTCCGCCGCCGATCTCCTCCAGGAGGGCCCGCACCGCGGCCTGCCCCATGGCCCGTACCGGTTTGCGGACCGTGGTCAGTGGCGGGTCGGTGAAGGCGATCAGGGGCGAGTCGTCGAAGCCGACGACCGACACCTCCTGCGGCACCCGCAGCCCGCGTTCCCTGGCCGCCCGCACCGTGCCGAGCGCCATCATGTCGCTGGCGCACACCACCGCCGTCACGCCCCGGTCGAGCAGCGTGCCGCCGGCGGCCCGGCCGCCCTCCAGGGTGTACAGCGAGTGTTCGACGAGCTCCGCGCACTCCTCGGCGGTCAGCCCGAGCCGCTGCCGCATGCCGCGCTGGAACCCCTCGATCTTGCGCTGGACCGGTACGAACCGGCGCGGGCCGAGCGCCAGCCCGATCCGTCGGTGCCCGAGCGCCGCCAGATGGGTGATGGCCAACTCCATCGCGGCCCGGTCGTCGGGGGAGATGAACGGCGCCCGCACCGCCGGCGCGTACCCGTCCACCAGCACCAGCGGCAGGCCCCGGGCCCGCAGCCTGGCGTAGCGGCGCATGTCGGCGGTGGTGTCCGCGTGCAGCCCCGACACCACGATCAGGCCGGCCACGCCGCGGTCGAGCAGCATCTCGGTCAGCTCGTCCTCGGTGGGGCCGCCGGCCGTCTGGGTGGCCAGTACCGGCGTGTAGCCCTGGCGGGTGAGGGCCTGCCCGATGACCTGGGTGAGCGCGGGGAAGATCGGGTTCTCCAGCTCGGGAGTGATCAGCCCGACGAGCCCGGCGTTGCGCCGGCGCAGCCGCGGCGGGCGCTCGTAGCCGAGCACGTCGAGGGCGGCGAGCACACTGGCCCGGGTGGCCTCGGCCACGCCGGGCTTCTCGTTGAGCACCCGGCTCACGGTGGCCTCGCTGACCCCCGCCTGGGCTGCGATGTCAGCGAGCCGTGCGGTCATGACCTGGGACTGTACCGGTCGGCGGAGGCCCGGCGCAGCACGGTCCCGGTCGCTGCGGGCGCCCGCGGGGCTCCCGCTCCCAGATGGCTTTTCTGCAAGAACTTGCATCATCGCCCACGGCTGGCGCGGCCCGGCGCGGGTGTCGCGATGCCCCGCTCACCTGCCTGTCAAGGGCGTGCTGGAGCTGTCGGATGGGCGCATGGGGGCGGCCCTTCACGGGTGCGATGGAAAAATCCCGCAAGCTCTTTCCGTCGTCTTGCGGCCCTGTTACGTTCCTCGCCAGTCCGGTGCCAGGAGTGGGGCCGCCGTCCCCTCCCGCCCGCACCGCCGGTACGGGGCCGGGCCGGCCGGGCGGGCGCGTGCGGGTCCGACCGGGTGCGGCTGCGGCCCGGCGGCGCGGGCGGCAGGCACACCGAGAGGAACGAGACCGCCGCGCGGCAGCGTCGCCGCCCGGCCCCCGGCGCCGGCGGCCGTGACCGCCCCGTACCCACCCGCTCGACCCCCGACCGGCGATTCCCTACCCGACCACGACCCGAGAGACGACCCACCGGGCGCCGCGGGGCCACGGCGCCCGCCCGCGGACCCGCGCGGCCCCCGCCCACCGGCGGCCCACCGGGAACCGGCCCACCCGCGCAGGTTCACCCGACCAGGGCCCACGGGACCGGCCCACCCGTAACCGGTCCACGGGCCCCGCCACCCGGGCCCCGCCACCCCGGCTCTGCTCCGGGGCCCTACCGCCGGGGCCTTCCGGTCGGGGCCCGGCCCGCGGGGCAGGCCCGGCCGGAAGCCCACGCGCCGGGCGCCGGTCCTTCCGGAACCGGGCCACCCGGGCAGAGCCGGCCGGGCCCGATCCGTTGCGCCGGTCCACCCACAGCCGGCCCACCCCCCATCGCCTCACCCCCATCGCCCCATCCACGCACCGACCACCCCAGCCCGGCCGCAAGCGGCGTGCGACCCGCGCCGCTGGCCGCCGGGCAGCCCCGCGGCCAGCCACCGGCCCCAGCGGCCGGGCCGCGCCGCCCCGTACCCGAACACTCCAGGGATGACATGACCGAGCACCTCGCCGCCCCTCCCGGTACGGCACCCACCGACCTGCCCGCCGCATCCGACCTGCCTGCCGGAGCCGACCCGAGCGCCGGAGCCGACCGGCCCGCGGGAGCCGCCCAGGACGCCGGGCCCGACCAGGACACCCGGCCGGCCCAGCGCACCGACTCCGCACCGAAGGCCGCCAGCCGGTCCGCGGCGACCGGCGGGCGGCACCGCGACTGGTGGCGCGACGCCGTCATCTACCAGGTCTATCCGCGCAGCTTCGCCGACGCCGACGGCGACGGCATGGGCGACCTGGAGGGCGTCCGCCGCCGGCTGCCGTACCTGCGGGACCTCGGCGTCGACGCCGTCTGGCTCAGCCCCTTCTACGCGTCGCCGCAGGCCGACGCCGGGTACGACGTCGCCGACTACCGGGCCATCGACCCCATGTTCGGCACCATCGCCGACGCCGAGGCCGTCATCGACCGCGCCCACGCCCTGGACCTGCGGGTGATCGTGGACCTGGTGCCCAACCACTGTTCCGACCAGCACGCCTGGTTCCGGCGGGCACTGCGGGAGGGGCCGGGGTCCGCGCTGCGCGACCGCTTCCACTTCCGGCCGGGCAAGGGCCCGGACGGCCAACTGCCGCCCAACGACTGGGAGTCCATCTTCGGCGGGCCCGCCTGGACGCGCACCACCGACCCGGACGGCAGCCCGGGTGACTGGTACCTGCACCTGTTCGCGCCGGAGCAGCCCGACTTCAACTGGGACCACCCGGCCGTGCACGACGAGTTCCGTTCGATCCTGCGGTTCTGGCTCGACCTGGGCATCGACGGCTTCCGCATCGACGTGGCGCACGGGCTGGTCAAGGCCGCCGGACTGCCGGACGTCGGCCACAGCGGCCAACTCAAGCTGCTCGGCAACGAGCCGCTGCCCTTCTTCGACCAGGACGGGGTGCACGCCGTCTACCGGAGTTGGCGCGCGGTCCTCGACGAGTACCCGGGCCAGCGCATCGGGGTCGCCGAGGCATGGACCCCGAGCGCCGAGCGCACCGCCCGCTACCTGCGCCCCGACGAGCTCCACCAGGCGTTCAACTTCCACTTCCTCGCCGCCGAGTGGGACGCCGCCGCGCTGCGCACCGTCATCGACGCCTCGCTGGACGCGATGCGCCCGGTCGGCGCCGCCACCACCTGGGTGCTCTCCAACCACGACGTCGTACGACACGCGACCCGCTACGCCGACCAGGACCCCGGGCAGGGCCTGCGGCGGGCCAGGGCCGCGACCCTGCTGATGCTGGCGCTGCCCGGCTCGGCCTACCTCTACCAGGGCGAGGAGCTCGGACTGCCCGAGGTCACCGACCTTCCCGACGAGGTGCGGCAGGACCCCTCGTTCCGGCGCGGCACCGGGCAGGACGGGCTGCGCGACGGCTGCCGGGTGCCGCTGCCCTGGTCGGGCGGGGCCCCGCCGTACGGCTTCGGGCCCGAGCCGGGCGGCCCGAGTTGGCTGCCGCAGCCGGCGGACTGGGCCGCGTTGAGCGTGGCCGCGCAGACCGGGGACCCGCTTTCGACGCTGGAGCTGTACCGGCGGGCGCTGACGGTACGGCGCGAGCAGCCGGCGCTGGGCGCGGGCGACGCGGTCCAGTGGCTACCGGCCCCCGACGGGGTGCTCTCCTTCCAGCGCACGGCGCCCCAGGGCAGCGTGCAGTGCACGGTCAACACCACCGCACGCCCCATTGCGCTGCCCGAGCCCGGCCCCGTCCTCGTCTCCAGCGCCGAACTCGCCCCCGCGGCGGGGGGCCTGCGCGAACTGCCCGCCGATACGGCGGTGTGGTGGGCGGTGTGAGCGCGGCGAGACGGTGAGGACGCCGGGCGCGGTGGCGCGGCCGGCGCGGCTGGCACCGGGCCGCGGCGGGACGGCGGCGGGACCGGGACCCGCCGCCCGACGGCCCCGCCCCACGCTCAACCGCGCAGCCGTACGCCGTACCGGGTGCGCAGCCGGCGGACCTCCCAGTGCGCGAGGGCCGTCACGGTGGCCGGGCCGCCGACGAGGAAGACGTACGCGATGACGGGCGGGCCGCCGGGCAGACCGCCGATGGCGGCGAGTTCCCAGACCAGGACGGAGGTCAGCAGCGCCGGGGCGGCGGGGTGGACGGCGGCCACGCCGAAGCCGGTACGGACGACGGTGGCCGAGGCGAACAGGAACAGGAAGACCGACCAGACGCAGACGGCGACGCTCGCGAGCACCAGCAACGTTCCCAAGGAACCGCCCACATGGGAGGGGTTGGCCAGGTCGAGACCGAAGAACAGGGCCGGCACCATCGCCAACGAGCCGAAGAAGAGGCCCAGTTGGCGCAGCGGGCCGCGGAGCGCGGCGCGCATGGCGGGGCGGCGGGCCGGCGGCGCACACCAGATGAGGACGCCGAGTACGACCGGCCCGCTGACGATGAGCAGCCAGGGCGTGAGCGCCAACGCGACCCAGTGGGCCGACAGTTCCTGGCCCACCTCTGCCATGTTGCCGAAGACCGCGAACACCGCGATCGAGCACCCGACCGCGGCCCACGTCCTGAGCCGCCTGAGCCGCGCCATGGTCGGGTCAAGGACGGGGACCGGGGCTGCGGTGCGGACGAAGACGCGCCACGCGGTGAGGCGGGCGCTGCGCGCGAGCGCGTACAGCACCAGGAACGGGGAGAGCAGGACCAGTACGGGAAGGAGGAAGACCAGCGCACCGGGCGGCACCCGGAGCAGCAGCCGGAAGACCGAGGGCCAACCGCGCGGGCGGGCCCCGGGGTCCGGGGCGCCTGGGGGCGGTGGCGTCGGTGCTGGTGCTGGTGCTGGTGGCGGTGATCCGGGCTGCGGTGGCAGCGGGCCGCCACCCGGTGGCGCGGGACGTGGTGGGCCGCCTCCCCAGCGGACGGTGGTCATCTCCGCACACCTCACCTTCTGGGCTCGCTGCACCTGCCGGACCTGGCACGCGCTCGGTGCCGACGCCCCGCCGCCGGCACGGGACCGGCCCCAGGACAAGACGCCCGCGCCGGGCCGGACGGTTGCCGTTGCCGGCGCGCCCCGCATCGCCCACCAGACCCGGCGCGCGGCCACCGCCGACACCACTGCCCACCACCCACCACCCAGCACGCGCAGGTGAGCGGCCCGATCAGCCCTGTGGTTCCTGCGGTTGCACCTCGGCGTCACGCAACGCCCGTTCCCTGGACTCGACGCGCGCCTCCGTGCGGTGCCCGCGCGCGATGTAGTCGCGCACCACCAACTCGACGGCGTCCTGCGGCGACCCGACCCCGGCCAACACCATCACCTCGACCACCAGCTCGGCGTCGAGACTGATGTTGATCTTGGCCTTGCTCTGGGCCATGGCCCGCCCCCTTCGTCGCGTGGCACCAGGCTCCCACCTCACGGGCCCGGTGGGTACGTACGGGACGGATGGACCACACGGGCGGGACGGCCGACGCCCGACCCCCTGCCCGCCCCTACATCGACGCCCGCACCCCCGCGCCGACGCCCGCCCCGCCGGCAAGGCGGCGGCGTCCCCGCGCCGGCTGACCCGCTACGAGTGACCCAGATCGTCCGTCAGGTGCTGGAGGAGGGCTGAGATATCACCCCGGAGGACCTGGCCCACACCTCGCCCTACCTGACCGAGCACATCAACCGGTTCGGCGAGTACTCCACGCACGAACTCGGCATCCAGCCCGACGCGTACGACCCCAAGCTTGACGTCGACTTCACTCCGCTGCGGGACCAGGGCCCTGCTGCCGTCGGCTTCGGCCAGGCCGCCTGATCTCAGTGGGGCGCTGTGTCGGCGAGTGCGGGCTCTGCGGCAGGCCCCTCGGAGCTGCGGGGTGTCTGGGTGCGGTAGGAGTGGCCGAGTTCCGAGCCGAGTCCGAAGTAGTGGCGGAAGTTGTAAATGAGGGGGCTCCATGCGGCGGGGTCGATGTGGTCGGTGCCCGGAACGACGATCCGGGAGTCGGCGTGTACTTTGCACACGGCTGCCTCGACGATGACGAAGTCCCCGGAGACGTCCGGCTGTACCCGTTCGGCACGGGCCTCCAGTTGAATCGGGCATCCGGCGACGCGAGGCGGCCGGACCCGATGGGAGGGCTCGCTGGTCATGCCTGCGGCGGCGAACTTGTCGGGCTCGAAGCGGCAGCCCTTGGGCTTGCTGGAGGGCACTGGATCCCGGCCGGTCAGTGGCGCCAGCCGCTCCACGGCCGGCCACTGGGCGGGGGCCGGCAGGTTGATGACCAGGTCGGGGCGGCTGCCGAGGTTGTACGCGGTCTGCCCCTCACGGCCCAGTCCGATCACAACCGTCTTCCCGAGGGCCCATGCGGATGATATCGGGGCAAGGTTGAACGAGCCGTCCTGATTCTCTGTCGACAGGAGCACCACTGGCGTCCCGAAGTACAGGATGCTCGGCTCGATCTCCAGGTGGGTGGCGACTGTCTGTGCGGGCAGGGTGCTGGGGGGTGCCGTGTTCATGGCCAGAAGCCTAGGATCCGGTTGTTTCGGCCAGGGCCGAAGTGTCATGGGGGACAATGGACCGCATGGACACGCAGCGTGCACATGTAGCCGGTCCCGACCTGGCTACCGTGGCAAAGCTTCTGGCCGATGGCACGCGGGCGGGTTTCTGTCTGGCCCTGCTCGACGGTCGGGCTTGGACAGCGACGGAATTGGCGCGCCACGTGGGGGTGGCGCCCTCGACCGCGACTGAGCACCTGCACGCGCTCGTCCGCGGAAACCTGCTGGCTGAGGAACGGCAGGGCCGCCACCGCTACGTGCGTCTGGCCGGTCCGCACGTAGCCGAGCTGATCGAGAGCCTCGCCTCCATGGCACCCCAGCGCACCCCGGCACCCCGCTCCCTGTCGGCGGCTGGCCGCCGTCAGGCCCTCGCCCACGCCCGTACCTGCTACGACCACCTCGCCGGGACCGTCGGAGTCGCCATCACCGATGCGATGCTCGACCGGAGGCTGCTGGACCTGGAGCGCGGACTCGGGCTCACCAGCGCCGGAGCGACCTGGCTCGAAGATCTCGGCATCACCGTCCCGACCGGCACGCGCCGACCATCGGTACGGTCATGCCTGGACTGGACCGAACGCCGCCCCCACCTGGCCGGCGCCGTCGGCGCCGCCCTGTGCCGTCACGCGTTCGACACGGGCTGGATCACTCCCATAGGTACCACGCGTGCCGTCGCTGTCACCCTCCTCGGCCGACAGGCACTCCGCCGCCATCTCGGCCTGTCCGAACTACTCCTTTCGCAGAAATGAGCAGTTCTGAGAGATCGCGGGCCCTCGCCCGTCTTGCCCTTGATCTTCGTTCTCACAACCTCTCGCAAAACAGCATTCGCACGATGCCCCTCGCGATGGGTTCTGCGACATGTCCCAGCTCGCCGAGCCGGCGATGGACTTCGCCCGCACCATCAAGAAGGCCGTCCCTCACCAGCGGGTGATCTTCACCGTGCACGAGATGAAGCGCCTCGGACGCGGCGCCGCCGAACTCCTGGCCATCGCCGAGGACCTGCGCCACCACGACATCGAACTCGAACTCCGCGCCGGCCCCCTCCGGGGCGGCTACGACCCGTCCGGACGCGGCGCCGCCCTGTTCGCGTTCTTCGCAGGCATGGCCGAGTCCGAGCGGGAGAACATCCGGGAGAAGTCCCTCGAAGGCCAGGCATCCGCCCGCGAACGCGGCCGACACGGCGGCAGGCCCAAGGTGGTCGACGACGACATGGCCGCCTACGCCCGGTCTTTGCGGACCAACGGCGGCCCCGTCCCGCAGATCGCCCAGAAGCTCGTCATCACCTCGGGCAAGAACAAGGGCGCACACCCGTCGGTCGCCACCGTCTACCGCATCCTCGCCGAGGAAGCCGACAGCACCAGGTGAGCCCGGACGCCCAGCAGGGCCTCAAGATCGACTCATTGCCCCTTTGGCCCGTATCTGGGTCACACCCCCGCTAGCCCCTCAGTCCCACCAGAACGACCAGTTGTGCTTGCCCACCAGGTGTTCCTCGGCGTACCTCGTCAGGGTCTCGCTGTCCTGCCAGATGTTGTCGGGGCAGAAGGCGAAGTGTTCGGCGGCGATGGGCAGCGCCTCCTCCAGCGTGCGCGGCGGGTGCGGCACCGAGACGTGCAGGACGTCGAACTCCAGCGCCACCACGCGTATCCCGAACCGCTCCTCCCAGGAGCGCAGCACGGCCGAGAACGGGGCCGCGTCCTCGTCGTAGTTGAGCGGGCCGAGCCAGCCGATCGCCGCCAGGATGTCCGCACTGCGCCCGGCCGGCACCAGGGCTATCCGGGGCGCGGTGAGGATGTCGTACTCCACCAGGGCCGCGGCCACCTCGGCCGCCCGCTCGTCCGGGTCGATCACGGCGGGGGAGGCCGGCGCGAGGCCGGGCCAGTCGGTGCCGTACGGCGCGAGCGTCACCGCGTCGTCGTCCTCGTCGGCCGCGGCCGACTGCGCCGCCGCCGTCCGGTCGGCGGCGCGGCCCGCGCGCCAGGACCCCTCGTCCTCGCCGTCGGCCAGCTCGTCCGCCGCGAGGCCCTCGGCGTCATCGCCAGGACCGGCCTGCGCCGCGCCGTCCGAACCGGCCGCCCGGGGCGCGGCGCCCGCCGGCTGCTCCGCGTCCTCCTCCACCGGGGCGGTGTTGTCCGCCCACCAGTCGGCCAGCAGCTCGGCGGCGTCGAACGCCGCGGGGCTGGTCGCCAGGTCGGGCCCGAGCTCCTCGTTCCACGGCTGGTCGCCGTCGCTCTCCCGCGCCCCGCCCAGCAGCACCGGGTGCAGCCCCGCCGCCTTCAGCGCGGGCAGCAGTTGCCGCCACGACTCCTCCGTGGCGGGCTCGGTGGCGCGCCACAGCAGCGGCTCGTGCCACGGGCCGTCCACCGTCAGTCGGTGCAGGGTCCCCGGCGGCAGGTCGAAATCGAGGCCCAGAGAACGGCCCGTCGGGTCGGACGCCAGGGTGTGGAGCGGGTTCGGAGGTGTTGCGTGCGTGGTCACGGAAGAGACGCTACCGCCGGTGTCTGACAACTCGGCGTCGAACAGGCATCCGGCGGTCAACGACACGGGGCGCAACCGCCAGTTCACCGCCCCGTCGCTCCCCGCTGGCCCCGCCGGGCCGGTCACGGGCCCCCGGTGCAGCCGCCCGCAGCCGTCCGGTCAGCCGGGCGGGATCAGCGTGATGAGATGGGCCACCAGATCGGCGAAGTGGCCGTCCGGTGGCTCCTGCTCCAGCATGCGGCGGACCAGTGCGGCCAGCTCCGCGTCGTGGACGGCGCTCACCGCGGCCAGCGCCGCGAAGTCGTACACGAGCTGGACTTCGAGTTCGGTCCGCGGCACCGCCTGCCCGTCGAGCCAGAGCAGGGCGGTCGTCTCGGCCAGCGACACCCACGACCTGACCACCAGCGACAGCCGCTCGGAGGGCCGCTCGACTTCGAGGTGCGTGAGGATCTGCTCGTACGCGGCCTGCCGTACGTCGTCGATGGTGGCCCGGGTGTTGCTGATCGCGGGCCCCTGATCGGTGCCGGTGGCGCCGGTGGTGCCCACGGCGGCGGCCGGGCCGCCGCGCATCAGGGCCGAGAAGCCGGGGCCGTGGTCCTCGACGAAGTCGAAGAAGCGCCCCATGACGCGCAACAGGCGTTCGGCCAGCGGCCCCTCGGGCGGCTCGACGAACCGGTCGCTCAACTCGTCGGCGGCGCGCCGCAACGCCGCCTCGTACAGGCTCTGCTTGCCGGGGAAGTAGTGGTACACCAGCGGCCGGGAGATGCCGGCGCGTTCGGCGATCTCGTCGATCGACACGTCTTCCGGGCGCCGGTGCGCGAACAGTTCGAGGGCGACCGTGATGAGCTGCTCACGTCGCTCCTCGACGCCCATTCTGCGCCGTACGCTGCCTGCCATGCGGCCATCCTAGTTGCCCGCCCCGGCCGGCCGGCGCACGGCCGAACACCGGCCCCGCACGCGTATCCGCAGGCCGCACGGGGTGCGGACCAGCCAGCCCGGAAGACCTCAACCTTCTTGCTGGGCCTGTGTGTTGAGTCAATCCTCGGGGGCGTGCGCCTCCCGGGTCGCCCGCATCCGAAGGTCCGTGTCGCACGCCACCCGCCCCCTCGGTGGCGCCCGCAACCGGACTCAGAGATCCAGGACGATCCGGTCCCCGTACGCGCGCGAGACGCACACGAGCATGCGGTCGGTGCGCTCCGCGTCGGTGAGGAGGGCGTCGCGGTGGTCGACGTCGCCGGCGACCACGCGCTGTACGCAGGTGCCGCAGAAGCCCTGGGTGCAGGAGTACGCGAGGTCGGGCAGGCCCTGCGCGCGGAGCGCGGCCAGCACGGTGGTGCCGGGCGGGACGGTGACCGTGCGGCCGGTGCGGCGCAACTCCACGGTGAACGCCCGCTCGGGCCGTGCGGGTTGCTCGGCCGGGCGGCCGGGGCCCGGCGTGAACCGCTCCAGGTGCAGCCCGCCGCCGGGCGGATCGGTCGCACACGCCGCGGCGACGGCGTCCATCAGGCCGCCGGGGCCACAGCAGTAGACGGCGGCCCCGGCGGGCGCCCCGGCCAGCGCGCCCGCGAGGTCCGGCAGCCCGTCCGTGTCCTCGGGCACCACGCTGACCCGTTCGGGCCCGCCGAGCCGCAGCACCTCGGGCACGAACGGCATGGAGGCCAGCGAACGCCCCCCGTACACCAGCCGCCACGGCTTCCCCGCGGCCTGCACGGCGTGCAGCATCGGCAGGATCGGGGTGATCCCGATGCCGCCCGCGACGAACACGTACGCCGCCGCCTCGACCAGTGGGAACCGGTTGCGCGGCCCGCGGACCTCGATCTCGGTGCCCGCCCGCACCTGCTCGTGCACCTCGCGGGAGCCGCCGCGGCCGTCGGCGACCAGCCGGGTGGCGATGGTGTACGCGCCGCGGTCGGCCGGGTCGCCGCACAGCGAGTACGGGCGGACCGCGCCCGACGGCAGCACGAGGTCGAGGTGCGCACCGGGTTCCCAGGCCGGCAACTCCTCGCCCGTGAGCCGCAGTTGCACCACCCCGTCGGCCACCTCGCGCCGCTCCGCGACCCGTACCCGCAGGCCGGCGGTGGGCGCACGGCGGTCGCGTCCGGAGATCGGCACGTCGAGCGCGGGCAGCGGCCACAGCGGCGACCGCTCCACCTTGCGGCCGACGGCGTGCCGTACGAACAGTGCCGCGGCGGCCACGGCCACCGCGGCCCGCGGGCCCGGCAGCGGGAGGCGGGCCATCTCAGGCACCCCCGGTCGGGTCGGCCGCGGGGGCCTGTTCGAAGCCGGCGGCGGGGGCCTGACCGGCCTCGGCGGCCCGGGCGGCCGGCGAGCGCTCCAGATAGGCCACGGCCTGGGCGGTGCTGCACTCGTGCGAGGGGTGGTAGCCGGGGCTCAGGTACGCCGGGATGGAGCGGGCGATGGCGCCGGTGCGCGGCAGCAGGCCCTGTCGCCCGGCGCGGGTGAACTCGCGCAGGCTCGCCCTGCCGTCCGACAGCGTCGGATCGTTGGCCATGAAGAACCGCAGCCCGCGCTGCCACAGGAAGACCAGCGCGGCGAAGGCGGTGCCCCAGGTCCGCACCCGGCGCCGGTAGCTGCCGTCCACGTGCAGGAACAGGTCGAACGCCACCGACCTGTGCTCGACCTCCTCCGCCCCGTGCCAGCGCAGCAGGTCGAGCATGACCGGATCGCAGCCCCTGCGGTCCAGCGCGTCGGCGCCCAGCACCCAGTCGCCGAGGAACGCCGTGTAGTGCTCGATCGCGGCGATCAGCGCCACCCGCTCCAACAGCCACCACTCGCTCGCCCTGCCCGGCGGCAGCGTGCGGTCGCCCAGCAGCTTCTCGAAGAGCCAGTCCACCTGCGCCGTGTACGGCGTCGGGTCGAGACCCTGCGCGCGCAGGTGCGGCAACACCTGGTCGTGGGCCTGGGCGTGCATGGCCTCCTGGCCGATGAAGCCGAGCACGTCCGCCCGCAGCCGCTCGTCCCTGATCCGGGGCAGGGCCTGTCGGTAGACGTGGACGAACCACCGTTCGCCGGCGGGCAGCAACAGGTGCAGCACATTGATCGTGTGCGTGGTGGACGGGTCGCCCGGCACCCAGTGCAACGGGGTCCCGGCCCACGCGAAGTCGACGTTCCGCGCCCTGAGCGGCGTGTACTCCGAGGCCACGGGGACGGGCTGCGCCTTGGCCGTATTAGACATGTTGTCAATGTACTGGCGGGTAAGGAGTTGGCGACAGGGGTGTGCGGCGGTGATTTCGCCGGGCGTGCTGCTGGGAGTTTCCGCTGGGGATTCGTCGGGGTGGTCGTTGTGGGGACGGGGGTTTCGGGGTGGCGCGGTGTCGGTGTGGGGTGTTTGCTTCGCCTGGCGCCAGAGTGGCATCGCTTGGCGCCATCTGGCGCTACGTGGTGCCAGGCGGCGCCAGATGACGCCATGTGGCACCACGGGGTGGCCGGATGGCGGTGTGGGTGCGCGTGGCGCCGTCCCCTAGCCGGCTGGTGTCATCCTATTTGCGCAGGTCAGAGGCGTGCGGCTCGAATGGTGCGCAGCGTGGTGTCGTTGGCGCTTGCGTATGGCGCCAAAGTGATGTCATGATGACGTCATGGACCTCACCCCGTATGTCGAGACGCTCCGCCGGGAGCTCGCGGTCGCTGCCGAAGCTGGTGGCGACGATGCCCGCGAGCTCGCCGAGCGGCTGACCGCGCCGCTGGAGTCGGCGACCCGACTGACCCTGCTCAACGTGCTCTCGGCCGCGATGGACGAGATCACCCGCGAACTCGCCCCGGGCTCGGTCGACCTGCGACTGCGCGGCCTCGACCCCGACTTCGTGGTGACGCCACCCCCCAGCAGCGAACCCGCCGCGGCGCCCGCCGCGCCGGCCGAACCGCTCCTCGCCGCGCCGCAGGCCGAGGCCGACGAGGGCGGCACCGCCCGGGTCAACCTGCGCTTGCCGGCCCAGCTCAAGGCGCGCGCCGAGGAGGCCGCAGGCCGCGAGGGCCTGTCGGTCAACGCCTGGCTGGTGCGTGCCGTCTCGGCGGCGGTCGGCGGCGGCCAGCCGCGGCCGGTGACCCAGACCCGCACCGTCGGCCAGGGCTTCACGGGCTGGGTGCGCTAGCCGCACACGGCCGTACGAACTTCTCCCCTACCGCGTCCCACCAGCGGGGACGACCCGAAAACCACTGAGGACGGGACAGCCATGCCTACTTTCCAGACTCCGGAATCCGTCTCGGCGACCGTGCACGTGGAGGCCGGCTCCATCCGGTTCCGCGCCACCGACCGCAGCGACACCGTCGTGGACGTACAGCCGCGCGACCCCAAGAAGGAGCAGGACCTGCGGTCGGCGGAGCAGACCGAGGTCAGCTACGCGAACGGCACGCTGACCGTGCGCACCCCCAAGTCGCGCTACCTCGTCGGCCGCACCGGCACCGTCGACGTGACCGTCGAACTGCCCGCTGGCTCGGACGTCAACCTGACCGGCGCCTGGGCCCAGGTGCTCGGCGAGGGCCGGCTCGGCGAGGTCCGGGTGCGGACCTCCTCGGGTGACGTACGGCTCGACGAGACGGGGCCGCTCCACCTGACCGCCGCACACGGGGCGATCACCGTCGACCGGGTCATCGGCACGGCCGAGATCCGCACCAGCACCGGTAGCGTGCGGGCCGGCCTGCTCGACGGGCCGGCCGTGCTGAAGAGCTCGCACGGCACCACGACCGTCGGCGCCGTCACCGGCGACCTGCGGGTGAACGCGGCCAACGGCGACATCGACATCTCGCGCGCCGAGGGCTCGGTCGTCGCGACCACCGCGCACGGCTCGCTGCGCCTTGGCGAAGTGGCCCGCGGCACGGTCCAGTTGGAGACCGCCTACGGCTCCATCGAGATCGGCATCCGCGCGGGCACCGCCGCCTGGCTCGACGTCAGCTCCAACGCCGGCCAGGTGCGCAACCAACTCTCCGAGGCGCCCGCCCCGGAGAAGACCGAAGACACCGTCGAGGTCCGCGCCCGCACCCGCTTCGGGACGATCGACGTCCTCCGCGCCAGGGTCTGAACCGGCCCGCCCGGCACCGGTCCGCACCACAACCGCCGGGCACCGCAACGGCCCCGTGCCGTAACCCTCTCGCGCCGCGCGCCCCACGACCGCCGGGCGCCGCAACCACCCCGCGCCGCACTCCCTTCGCGCCGCGACCGACCGGGCGCCCGCGCCGCCCCCGACCCCCGCGCCTGACGCCCGTACCAGCCGCCACCGGCTCGTACCAGCCCATGGCGACACCGCACCGGCACCACACCCCACCGTGCCAGCGGGGCCGGTCAGCCCTGACCGCCCCGCCGGGCGAGCCGCGCCGACCGCCGGCGCCGCACCACCGCCCGTGCCCTGCCGCCCGCACACCGCGCTGCACCCCGGGTCAGGCCCCGCCGCCCGTGCGCACCACTTCGGCGGCGGCCCCGCCCCGTACGCACCACGCACCACCCCCGCGACGGCCCCGCGCCACTGGCCCCGGGGCCCCGGGCCCCGCCCGTACGGCGCACGCAACCCGGCCCCCGGGCCGGGCCGCGGCTCCGTCCCGGGCCCCATCCTCATCAACTCCCGCCTCCGAACGGAGAGCAACCATGCCTTCCTCTGTCATGCCCACGTCTAGTGCGAGGGGTGGCCACACGGCCCCGATCGCCATCTCCGCGGTCGGACTGCGCAAGTCCTACGGCACCAAGAAGGTGCTCGACGGCATCGACCTGCGCATCCCGGCCGGCACGGTCTTCGCGCTGCTCGGGCCGAACGGCGCCGGCAAGACCACCACCGTGCAGATCCTGTCCACGCTCATCAGCGCCGACGGCGGCCAGGCCCAGATCGCCGGCCACGACCTGGCCCGCTCCCCGCAGCGGGTGCGTGCCGCGATCGGTGTGACCGGCCAGTTCTCGGCCGTCGACGGGCTGATCACCGGCGAGGAGAACATGCTCCTCATGGCGGACCTGCACCACCTGTCCCGGGCGGCAGGTCGGCGCACCGCCGCCGAACTCCTGGCCCGCTTCGACCTGGCGGATGCGGCCAAGAAGCCCGCGTCGACCTACTCGGGCGGCATGAAGCGGCGCCTGGACATCGCCATGACCCTGGTCGGCAACCCGAAGATCATCTTCCTGGACGAGCCGACCACGGGCCTGGACCCGCGCAGCCGGCACACCATGTGGCAGATCATCCGCGAACTGGTCAAGGGCGGCGTCACCGTCTTCCTCACCACGCAGTACCTGGATGAGGCGGACCAACTCGCCGACCGCATCGCCGTGCTCAACGACGGCAAGATCGCCGCGGAAGGCACCGCCCACGAGCTCAAGCGGATGATCCCCGGCGGCCACGTACGGCTGCGCTTCACCGACCCGGACGGCTACCGGCGCGCCGCCCACGCCCTGCACGAGGCCACCGGACCCGCGGCGGACGGCTTCGTACCGGTGGGCGGCGCCCGGGACGACGCCGCGCTCTCGCTCCAGATCCCCAGCGACGGCAGCCAGCGCGAACTGCGCTCCATCCTCGACTGGTTGGACGCCGCCGGCATCGAGGCGGCCGAACTGACCGTGCACACCCCCGACCTCGACGACGTGTTCTTCGCCCTGACCGGCCCGCGCCGCGACAACCACCCCGCCCAGCCCGCGCCCCCCGCACAGTCCGGCCCGTCCGCCCGCACCCACTCCTCGAAGGACGTCCTCTGATGAGCCCCCTGGCCCTCGCCGTGCGCGACTCCTCCACCATGCTGCGCCGCAACCTGCTGCACGCCAGGCGCTACCCGTCCCTCACCCTGAACCTGCTGCTCACCCCCGTCGTCCTGCTGCTGCTCTTCGTCTACGTGTTCGGCGACGTGATGAGCGCCGGCATGGGCGGCGACCCGGACCGCACCCGGTACGTGGCGTACCTGGTGCCCGGCATCCTGCTGATGACCATCGGCGGCACCGTGGTCGGCACCGCCGTCTCGGTCGCCGGGGACATGGCCGAGGGGATCATGGCCCGGTTCCGCACGATGGCCATCCACCGCGGGTCGATCCTGATCGGGCACGTCATCGGCAGCGTGTTGCAGTCGCTGGCCAGCGTGGTGCTGGTGGGGCTGGTCGCCGTCGCCATCGGCTTCAGGTCCACGGGCGCCACGGCCCTGGAGTGGCTGGCCGCGTTCGGGCTGCTGGCGCTGGTCGCCTTCGCCCTCACCTGGATCGCCGTCGGCATGGGCATGGTCAGTCCGAACGTGGAGGCGGCCAGCAACAACGCGCTGCCGCTGATCGTGCTGCCGTTCATCTCCAGCGCCTTCGTGCCGATCGACGCGATGCCGGGCTGGTTCCAGCCGGTCGCCGAGTACCAGCCGTTCACGCCGGCGATCGAGACCCTGCGCGGGCTGCTGCTCGGCACCGAGATCGGCAACAACGGCTGGCTCGCCATCGCCTGGTGCGTGGCGCTGAGCGCCCTCGGCTACCTCTGGTCCAAGGCCACCTTCGACCGCGAACCGAAGTAGCGGCCCCCGCACTCAGCGCCCCGCACCCACCGCCCGCGGGCGGCGTACCCGACCCCGTCGCGTACGCCGCCCCGCCGGCGTTCCCCGGCTCAGCGCAGCGCGTCCAGGCGCTCGCCGCCGGGCAGGGTTGCGGTCAACTCGGGGCGGGCGCCCTGCCGGGCCGGGACGGCCAACAGGTTGCCGGGCGCCGTGCCGTGCACCGCGCCGCTGACCGTGACCGAGGTGACCTGCGGGCTGCCAGCCGCCAGCACGTACCACTGCCCGGCCGCCGACTTCCACAACACGCCGGCCAGCACGTGCGGGGCGCGTGGCCCGCACGCCGCCGAATCCTGCGCGCGGGCGGCGGCTGTGCCCGGCGCGTCGGGGCGGCGCGCGGGCAGTTGGAGTTGGGCCAGCGCCCGGGCGCCCGCGCCGCGCCAGGTCTCCGCCCTGGTGCACACCCAGGCCGCGGTGCCCTCGCCGGTCGGCAGCGGCTGGGTCGCGAACTGCCACGCGTTGACGCTGCGCACGCCCGTCCCGCGGAGCGCCGCCAACTGACAGGCGGTACGCGCCAGCACCTGCCGCGCCGCACCGTCCTGCACGTCGGAGCCGAAGGCCGGACCGTCAGCGCCGGCACCGGCACTGCCGGCACCCGCCCCCGCAGCGCCGGCCGCCCCCGCGGGCCCGGCAGCCTGCGGCGCCCCGTGCGTCAGCCGCGCCGGGACCAACTCGCCGAGGTCGGTGACCAGGTGCGGCCCCAGTTGCAGGGCCGGCCAGGACGTGCAGTCCGCGGCCTCGGCGGGGCTGTGCACCGGCGCCGTCACCCCGTCCGCGCCCCGCTCCACCGGCCGCGCGTCGGACAGCGGCTCCAACAGGTCCCGCACCGCGACCGCATCCACCCAAGGCGCCGTCAGGTAGCGCACGTTGCCCTCGGTACGCGAGACCACAAGGGCCGTCGCCGACGCCTGGTCGGCCGCGTCCGCCCGGCCCAGATCGAGCAGCGCACCGCCGCCCGAGCCGTCCTTCGCCTCCGCGTACCGCACCACCCGCAGCCCGTCGTAGAAGAGCACCACCGCTGCCTGGTCCACCTCGCCCGCGTACAACAGCGCGGGCGGTCCCGCGGGCGGCCCCGGCGGCGTGCCGGGCGTCGCCGAGACCTGTACCGAACCGCCGGGCCTCGCCCACACCGCAAGCGCCCGCCGCAGCAGGTCGGCGTCGCCGAGCCGGTTGCCGCGGGCCGGCCAGGTGGCGAAGTCCGGCCGGCTCACCACGCGCCAGGCCCCCGGCTTCGCCCGGGTCAACCGCGCCGGATCGAGGGCCGCGTCGGCCGCGGGGTTGCGCGCGTAGGAGGGGGCGGCGGCGCCGTCCGGGCCCCAGCCGTCGCCCGGCAGGCCGAGCAGCACCCCGCACGCGGCGAGCGCCGTGGCCGCCGCCACCGCCGCCCGCACGTGCTGGCGGCGGCGCACCAGATCGGTCGGCCGGGCGCGCAGCACGCACGGGTCGAAGTCCGGCGCGGCCAGCGCCGCGGGCGCGGTGGTGCCGGCCGGCAGCCGCACCCCGTCGGCCTCCGCGAGCGCCGCCCGCACGTCGGTGACCCCGGCCTCGTCGAGCAGCTCGCGCAGCGCTGCCCCTTCCAACCCGTCCAGGGCGCGCAGCGCGAACGCGGCCCGCCCCGGCCCGGACAGCGCGCCCAGCGACTGCTGGAGGGCGAGCGCGTCCGCCCCGCCGCTGCGCGGGGCCAGCCGCAGCCCCCACACCTGGGGCAGCAGCGGCGGCAGCGTCGCCCGGCCGGGCAACTCCCAGCGCCGCCGCGGGCGCGCCGCCGCGAGTGCCGCCCGCACCACCCGCAGCCGCACCTGCGGGTACGCGTCGTCGTCCGCCGCCTCGCCGGCGCCGCGCTGCGCCGGCAACCCGGCCGGCCCCGGCTCGTCGGCCTCGGCCAGCTTGGCGCGCGGCAGGGCGCGTTGGGCCAGTGCGTGGGCGGTGCGGACGCGCCGGGTGCGGCCCAGGTCGGGCGGCAGGATGAGGTAGCCGAGCCGCACCAGGTGCGGATAGTCCTCCAGGAGCGCGACCGCGGCCGGCTCCCACTCGACGGGACCTGGGTGCGGCGCGGTCGCCCGCTGCTGTGTCGCCTGCTGTTCCACGGCCCGTAGAACGAGCGAGGGATGCGATGGTCACCTGGCCCGGCGGCGGGCGCAGTGCCGGGGCGGCGGGGGCCGGAGCGGTCCGCGGGGCGGCCCGACCGCGGGCGGCCGGTCGGTGGGACCCCGCGCGCGAGGCCCCACCGACCGCTCCCACCAGGTGCTCCTACGCCGTGCGCCAGTCGCTGAACTCCACCAGCCCGCGGGCGCCCGAACCCCCGTGCGTGGCGGTCATGAACAGGCCCGCGTCCTGCCGCCCGGCGGCCCCCGGCACGGTCACCGTTCCCACCGTCCGCCAACTCGCCCCGTCGTCCGTGGACAGCGCCCCGGTGTACGCGCCGGAGGCGTCCCGGGCCAGCCGCAGCAGCACCGGGGCCCGCACGCCGGTGACGCGGCGGTAGGTGTCCACGGTGCCGTCGCCGTTGGCGTCGTAGGAGAGCACCACGCCGTTGCCCGGCGTGGCGGCGAGGTTGAGGAAGCCGGCGGAGCCGCCCGTGCCCAGGTCGTTGCGGACGATCAGGCCCGCGCGCGCCCACGGCCCGGTGTTCTCCTGGCCCACCACCCGCACCGTGACCGCGCCGCCGACGGCCAGCGACCGCGGCCGGTAGACGGCGCCGAACTCGGCCGTCGCCTTCCACAGGTCCCGGCCGCCGCCCTCGATGGCGTACCGCTCGCCGAGCCGCCCGAAGACCGCGTCGTTGCTGGTCACCGTCTGGTCCTCGGCGGCCAGCGGCCCGGCCACGTACAGCCTTCCGGTCCGTACGTCGGTCACCCGGTCCGCGCCGCGCGGCCCGTAGACCGTGCTCAGCTCGTACGGCAGCGGCTTCAGCGGCTCGGTCAGCGGCGTGTCGGGCGCGCTCACCCGCCAGCGGGCCTGCGCGTGTTCGGCCGCCGGGACGCCGGGCACCGAGGTGGGCCCCTGCGGCGCGGCGTCCGGGCCGGTCAGCCGGAAGTCCACCCGGCCGGTCGGCGAGAGGCCGTTGACGTTGTGGAAGTCGACCGTGACCAGGGCGCTGCCGCCGGGCTCCAGCGTGGTCGGCTCGGCGCTGACGTCGATGGCGCCCTGGTACGGGGCCTTCGCCAGCGCGTCGAAGACCCGGGTCGCGGTGCGGTGCGCGTCATGGGTGGGCCGCAGCGGGTACTCCTTGCGCTCCCGGGTCCACGGCTCCTCGATCGCGTACCAGTCGAACGCCTTCGGCTCCCGGCCGGTGGCCAGCGCGTCCGCCAACTCGTCCAGGTAGCTGCGCCACTGCGGCAGGTGGAAGTCGCCGATCAGGCCCTGCCAGTCGCGGTTGCCGTAGTTGGCGAGCCGGCCGGTGTCCGCGGTGGCGCGGTCGGCCCAGGTGGTGATCAACGCCCGCGCGGTGTGCTCCAGTTGGGCCTCCTCGGCCGCCCCCGACGCCATCCGCTTGGCGTCCGCGAGCCAGGGGCCGAGCAGGAACGCCCGGTGGGACGCGGCCATCTCCTCGCTCAGCTCCATCAGCCGCAGCCACAGCCGGGACAGCGCGCCGAACGCGGTCCGGTCGCCCCGCTCGTAGGCCGCCTTGAGCTGCGGGAGCAACTGCCAGGACCGGTTGGCCAGCACCTGTCGCCCCAGGTCGGTCAGGTCGTAGCGGTAGCTGTCGGTGGAGCGCAGCGGCGGGCGCACGCGCAGCAGTGCGGCGAAGGCGGTGTCGAAGACCGACACGTCGAAGGCGGGTACCCGGGTCGCGTAGTACGTCCCCGAGCGGGCGCCGAGGTGCGGCCGGGCCGCGAAGATCGAGTCGTGCGGCCGGCCGTCCGCGCTGCTGATCCGGTACGCGCTCTCGCGCAGCGCGGCGAACGCGGCCCTGGCGTGCTCGTCGGGCGCTCCGTAGCGCAGGTCCGCGTACTCCTTGAACCAGGCGGTGCGGTCCACCGCCGCATCCCGCCAGGCCAGTTCGCTGAAGAGCTCGAAGGCGGCCGGATCGCGCTCGGCGGCCTCCGGCATGTACGCGCTGCCCACGAGCTGGCTGTTCGGCTTGTCCCGCCAGACGGTGAAACGATCCGTCCACATGTGGGCCTTGGCGCCGATCGTGGTGCGGCCCCCGAAGTTGGGGATGGTGCCGAAGGCGTACGGGGTGCCGTCCCAGTCGCGCTCGCGGTCCTCGATCCGCTCCAGGTCCGAGAGCCCGTCCACGACCAGCAGCCGGCTCTTGTCCACGGCGGCCAGCAGCTCCGGGCGCGGGTTCTGCTGCCAGCCCAGAATCACCCAGACGGCCTCCGGCCGGGCGGCGTGCAGGGCGCGCTGCACCGCCCTGGCCGCATCGGCGACCGGCACGTCGCCGGCGGTGCCGCCCTCGTGCAGCAGGTCCATCTTGTAGCCGACGGCCGGCCCGAACAGCCCCTCCTGGTGCCGGTAGAAGGCCGCGGCGACCCGGTCGAAGACGGGCGTGCGCGGGTCGAGCCAGTCCGGGCGCGGCAGCCCGTTCCAGGTGCCCTGTTCGATGGTGCGCCCGCCCGGGTTGCGCTCGGCGAAGCCGGCCGGCACGGTGCCGAAGTAGCCGGGGAAGACCGGGGACATGCCCAGCTCCCGCAGCCGGCGGGCGATGCGCTGCCCGAGCTCGGTCCGCTTGGCCAACAGCTCGGGGCTGAGCGGGCCGCCGTACTCGCTCAGGTTCTGCAACATCCACCACGGCTGGTGCGAGGGGGCCGGCAGCCAGGTCCGCAGCTCCGCGTCCGAGTAGCCGAACTCCTGGAGCAGCCGGTGGTAGACGGCCTCCTGGCCGGTGGTCACCAGCACCTCGTTGCAGCCGTGCAGGGCCAGCAGGTCGATCATCCGCTCCCAGCGGGCGAAGTCCGCGTACGGGGCGGTGTAGCCGTCGTGCGTGTCGTTGAACGCGAAGCGGTGCGGCAGCGCGGTGGAGCGGCGCAGCGGTTCCGCGGGCGCCGGCAGCCGCCGCGGCAGCTCCACCTGACTGCCCGACCAGGAAAAATGCGCCCGGCACACGTACTTCAGGTACCAGTGCACGCCGGTCAGCAGCACCGCGGGGCTGGTGCCGGCCACCTCGATGCGGCCGGTGGAGCCGGTGACGGCGAACCGCTCGTGGCTGCCGGCCGGGTGCCGGCCGACGCCGCCCGCCCGGCCGCCCCGCGGCCCGCCGTCGAGCAGCCGCAGGTGGAACTGGTCCGCGTGGTCCGGCAGCAGCCGGGCCAGCGCCGCGCGGGCCGGCGCCGGGCTCGGCGGCGCGGCGGACGCGTGGGCCCCGTCCCTGCTGCGCGGGGCGGCGACGGCCCCGGTGGAGTGCGCGGTCAGCGCCGCGCCGACGCCGAGGGCGCCGGCGGTGCCGATGACGGTGCGTCTGGTCAGTTCGCTCAACGGATGCCCCCACGGCTCGTCAGGATCGGTGGACACATGCGAGGGGCACGGTAACCGCTTGCACACGCTCGGTCGAGACGGTCGGGGGCGGGTGTCGTCAGCCGCGGTCGAGATAGGCCAACACGGCCAGGACGCGACGGTTGTCGTCGTCCGACGGGGGCAGGCCGAGCTTGCCGAAGATGTTCGAGGTGTGTTTCGCGACGGCCCGCTCGGTGACGAAGAGCTGGGCGGCTATGGCCGCGTTGGACCTGCCCTGCGCCATCAGCTCCATCACCTCCTTCTCGCGCGGCGTCAGGTTGCCCATCGGCTTGTCCTGCGAGCGGCGGGTCAACAACTGCGAGATGACCTGCGGGTCCATCGCCGTACCGCCGGACGCCACCCGGCGCACCGCGTCGATGAACTGGTCGGCGTCGAAGACCCGGTCTTTCAGCAGGTAGCCGATGCCGCCACTGCCGTCGGCCAGCAACTCGCGGGCGTACAACTGCTCCACGTGCTGGGAGAGCACCAGCACCGGCAGGCCCGGCGTCGCGCGGCGGGCGGCCAGCGCGCACTGCAACCCCTCGTCGGTGAAGGACGGCGGCAGCCGCACGTCCACCACGGCCACGTCGGGCTGCAACTCGGCCAGCGCCCGGGTGAGTTCGGGCCCGGACTCCACCGCGGCGGCGATCTCGAAGTCGTACGCCTCCAACATCCGCACCAGACCGTCCCGGAGCAGAAAGAGGTCTTCGGCCACCACAACGCGCACAGGGGACTCCAGCGGAGGAGAACGACGGCCACCGGACCTCCGCCCGGTGGCAACGGGCGCCCCGCACTCTACCGAGGAACGTGCTGGTCGTAACCAGGGTATGGACGCGGGCGGTGGGGACGTGCCCGGCGGGGCGTCGGTCAGGTGGAGGCGTACCCGGCGAGCACCGCGGCCGGGCCGCCGGCCGGCAGCCGGTCCGCCACCGGGGCCCAGAAGTCCGCGCCGGGCTCGGCGGCCACCGCGACCCGCTCGCCGTCCGCCCAGCTCGCGTCGAACGCCAGCCGCCAGGAGTGCAGCGCGGTGCGCTCGCCGCGCTCCGCCGCCTGCCGGTCGAAGAGCGGATCACCCACGATGGGGAAGCCGATCCAGGCCAGGTGCACCCGGATCTGGTGCCGGCGCCCGGTGACCGGCTCGATGGCCAGCAGGGTGTGCTGCTCGTCGGCCCACAGACGGCTGAAGTGGGTGATCGACGGATACGTCTTGACGTGCGTGAACACCTTCTCCTCCGGCACCCGCCAGCAGCCGCGCCCGGTGGCCGACACCTCGGCTTCGATGTCCTCGCGCTGCGCGCCGACCCGGACCCGGTTCTTGCGGCCCACGCTCAGCGACAGGTCGATCGTGCCGCTGGCCGGCAGCCCCCCGGGCCGTCCCGCGGTCGGCACCAGGGCCAAGTACGCCTTGTCCACCGTGCGCTTGTTGAACTGCCGGGTCACCTCGGACTGGATGCGCTGCTCCTTGGCGAACAGCACCGCGCCCGAGGTCACCTTGTCGATCCGGTGGCACGGGATGAGGGTCTCGCCCACCTCGTCGGCCATCCGCACCAGGTCGCTCTCGTGCCGCTCGCCCATGACGGAGATCCCGGCGGGCTTGTTCACCACGAGGAACGCCGCGTCCTCCCGCACGATGGAACCCGCACGGTCCCGGATCTGGGTCCACTCGTTCATCTGCATCCATCTCAGGTCCACGACGCGGCCAGGCGCCCGCGCCCGGCCCATGCTGCCAAACGGCGCCGCGAGCGGGAAATCCGGCCGCCACCCGGGCGCGGACCGCGCGGCGGCCGGTTGACGCGGGGCGCACGCGTACGGGCCGACCCGGGGAATCCGGGCCGGCCCGTACGTGAAGGTCGGAATCAGCCGTGGCCGGGCGCGCTCGGCCCGGGCTCAGGGCCGGTCCGCGCGGGCCGGGAAGGGCTGGCAGGGGATCTCCATGGTGACCATGGTCGGGCCGCCGGCCGGGCTGCTGATCGCCAGCAGCCCGTCGAAGGCGCCGAGCCGCCGCTCGATCCCGGTCAGCCCGGTGCCGCCCGCGGTGTCCGCACCGCCCTTGCCGTTGTCGGTGACCGCCATCCGCAGCGCACCGTCCGCGTAGTGCACGTCCAGCCACACCCGCCGCGCCCCGGAGTGCTTGGCCGCATTGGTCAGCACCTCGCTGATGGCGAAGTACGCCGCCGACTCCACCGGCTCCTCGAACCGCCCGGGCAACTCCACGTCCACCTCGACCGGCAGCGCCATCCGCAGCGCCAGCGCCCGTACCGCATCGCCCAGGCCCCGCTCGGCCAGCACCGGTGGGTGGATGCCGCGCACCAGGTCGCGCAGTTCCGCCAGCGCCTCGGCCGAGTTCGCCCGGGCCATCGACAGCATCTTCTTCGCCCGCTGCGGGTCCTTCTCGATCAGCGCCTCGATGGTGCCCAGGCTCATGCCCATCGCCACCAGCCTGGCCTGCGCCCCGTCGTGCAGGTCGCGCTCGATGCGGCGCAGCTCGGCCGCCGAGGAGTCCACCGCGTCGTGCCGGGTGGTGGTCAGCCGCTCGACCCGGGCCGTGAGCACCATCTGCGGGGTGGGCGCCAGCAGGCCGCGGCACACGTAGAAGTGGCCCTGCCGGAACGCCGGGCTCGCGAACACGCCGAGCACGATCAGCCCGAGCCCGACCAGCGCCGCGAGGTTCGCCGTGTACTGCGAGGTGACCGGCACGAAGGCGTACCACTCGCTGCCGCCGGAGTTCACGATCGGCTCCCACACGCCCGCCGCGAGGACCGAGCCGTAGAGCCCGTACGGGATGAACATGAAGGCGAACAGCGCCAGCACGAAGCCCGCGATCATGTCGGTGAACAGCCACAGCAGATCGCGCCAGGACGCCGGGTCCTTCAGGATCAGGGTGGTGCGTTCGACCACGCCGGCCAGGCCGCGGCGCGGCAGTTCGGGGAAGGGGCGGTAGGGCTCCGGGATGGTGATGCCCGCCCAACGGGCCGCCGTGCGCCGGCGCCAGTTGGCGTGGCCGCGCACCGCCGCCGTCACGTACGGGGTGGTGATCAGGCCGAGGCCCAGCACGATGAAGACGAGCGAGAGCACTGAGAACACGAACAGCGTGATCGAGCCCACCAGCGTGATGAACATCAGCGCGAACCCCTGTGCGGTGGCGGTCAGCGCGTTGCGGACTCTCATCTGTTGCTCTCCCCGTGATCGGCCGTTCACCCGAACCTCGGGCTCTCATCCAGTCTGGCGGCCCGATCAGTGTGCGGCACTGGCGCCGGGCACCGAGTGGGGGTGTACCTAGCACCACCCCGCCCACCTCGCCTTTTGCTTCGGGCGTTGGGTGCTTTGGCGGCTGGGGAGCGGGGCGGGCGATTCCTAGCGTGAGGGACGTGACTTATTCGGTCCTTACCTCAGGGGGAGAGACGCCATGAAGCAGAACCTCGCGGCCCGACTCGGCGGATGGAGTACCCGCCACCGCAAGACCGCGATCTTCGGCTGGCTGCTGTTCGTGGTGCTGATCGCAGTGGTCGGCGGCGCCTCGGGCATGGTCGAGATGACCCACTCCGAGGAAGGCGCGGGCGACTCCGTCAAGGCGGAGAAGATCCTGGAGGACGCCGGCCTCCAGACGCCCGCCAGCGAGATGGTCATGGTGCGCAGCGCCGAGCCGGACGGCTGGCGGGAGGTGGCCGGACAGCTCGCCGCCGACATTGCCAAGACCGGCGAGGTCGAACACCTCAAACCACCCGTACGCTCCGAAAGCGGCCGGGAAGGGCTGATCACCTTCGACATGAAGGGCGACGCCGACAGCGCGGGCGACCGCGTCGACCCGGTGATGGACCTGGTCGACCAGGCCGCCAAGTCACACAAGGAACTGGAGGTCTACCAGTTCGGCGAAGCCAGCTCCGCCACCTGGCTGGACACGGTGCTCGGTGACGACATGAAGAAGGCCGAGTTCACGGCCGTACCGCTGGCGCTCGGCATCCTGTTCGTGGTCTTCGGTGCCGTGGTCGCCGCCCTGCTGCCGGTGATCCTCGCCCTGACCGCCTGCGTCGCCACCTTCGGCGCCCTCGCGCTGATCAGCCACCAGATGCACCTGACGCCCACCATCAACTCGGTGATGTTCCTGGTCGGACTGGCCGTCGGCGTCGACTACTGCCTGTTCTACCTGCGCCGGGAGCGGGACGAGCGGGCCGCGGGCCGCGACTCGGCGACCGCGCTGCGCATCGCCGCGGCCACCAGCGGCCGGACCGTGCTGGTCTCCGGCTTCACCGTGATGGTCGCCATGGCCGGCATGTTCTTCTCCGGGCTGCTGCTCTTCAAGGGCTTCGCCGTCGCCACCATCGTGGTCGTCTTCATCGCCATGCTCGGCTCGGTGACCGTACTGCCCGCGATGCTCTCCTGGCTCGGCGACCGGGTGAACAAGGGCCGGCTGCCGTTCGCGGGCCGCCGGGCGCAGCGCCGCGCGGCCCGGCCGGCCAGGCCCGGCGTCGTCACCACGCTGATCAGGCCCGTGGTGGCCCGCCCGAAGGTGTTCGCCGTACTGTCCGCAGCGCTCCTGGTGGTGCTGGGCGCGCCGGCCCTCGGCATGAAGACCGAACAGCTCGGCCTGGAGAAGCAGTTCGGCAAGGACGCCGGCATCGCGGTCGCCTTCCGCGAGATCACCGACACCTTCCCCGGCGGGCCTTCGCCGGCCCAGGTGGTCATGGCGGGCGACGTGCAGAGCCCGCGGTTCACGGCCGCGGTCGCCGACTTCAAGAAGCAGGCCGCCGCGGCGGGCGAGTTCGGCAAGGGCATCGAGGTCAGCATCCACCCGGACCGGGGCGTGGCCGAGATCGACGTGCCGCTGGCCGGCAACGGCACCGACGACGCGTCCAAGCGGTCACTTGAGACGCTGCGCGAGGACCTGGTGCCCAGCACCCTGGCGGACGTCACCGACCAGGTCTACGTCACCGGCGACCTGGCCTCCTCCATCGACTTCAACGACCAGCTCAAGGCGGGCATCGTGCCGGTCTTCGTGTTCATCATCGCGATGACGTTCCTGCTGATGCTGGTCTGCTTCCGCTCGGTGCCCATCGCGCTGGTGTCGATCGTGCTCAACCTGCTGTCGGTGGCCGCCGCCTACGGCGTGATGGTCGCCGTCTTCCAGCACGGCTGGGGCGCGGGGCTGCTCGGCATGGAGAAGGTCGGCGCGATCGAGTCCTGGATGCCGCTGTTCGTGCTGGTCATCCTGTTCGGCCTGTCGATGGACTACCACGTCTTCGTGGTCTCCCGCATCCGTGAGGCGCACGACCGGGGCCGCTCCACCGGCGCCGCGATCGTGGAGGGCATCCAGGCCACCGCCGGTTCCATCTCCGGCGCCGCGGCGATCATGGTGGCGGTCTTCGCGGTCTTCGCGATGCTCTCCATGCAGGACATGCAGCAGATGGGCGTCGGCCTTGCGGTCGCGGTCCTGCTGGACGCCACGCTGGTCCGGATGGTGCTGCTGCCCTCGGTGATGGCGCTGCTCGGCGAGAAGAACTGGTACCTGCCCCGCTGGCTCGGCTGGCTGCCGCACTTCTCGCACGGCGAGGAGCCGGCCGAGCCCGTCACCGCCCCCGCCGCGCAGCCGGCCGGGTACCCGGCGGCCTACCAAGGCCACCCGACCGCCCACGGCTCGTACGCTGCTCCCGGCCAGGTTCAGGGCCACGGCCAAGACCACGGCCGGCCGTACGACGACGGGACGCGCCGCTACTGAGCGACCACCCGTGCTACCACCACCGGGCGGGCGCCCGGCCGGCTGCC
>NZ_JBLIWA010000043.1:60916-71910 GCF_047525675.1 Streptomyces sp. 796.1
CCCCCCCCCCCCCCCCCCCCCCCCCCCCCGTCCGTACGCCCGTATGCAGGCCCGCCCCGCGCGCGGGGGCGCGTACCGCCGCGGCCGGAGGAGCCGTCAGGCGGCCACCGCCACCGGCTCCACCCGGCGCGCCACGGCCTGCAACATCTCCAACCGGACGAGGCCGGCGCCACCGGCCCGGATGGCCAGCCAGTACGCGCCGAAGACCAGCCGGGAACGCTCGTCGGTGCAGCGCACCCGGGTCTCGATGGTCATCAGGCTGCCGTCGCCGTCCGCGACCACCCGCGCCCCGGTGACCGTCTTGGCCCAGCCGGGTTCGGCGAACGCCACGAACGCCTCCGGGTCACCGTCGGGGACCGGGGCGAGCTCGGGTCGTACGTGCCAGAACTTGGCGATCTTGCCGCGCACTTCACCGAGCTCGCCGCGGGCCAACAGGGGGACCGGGGCCGTCTCCGTGACCCGCCCGCTGAGCCGCAGCGTGCCCAGCGAGCGGATGCCGGTCAGCACCTGCGTGATGTGGAGCTCCTCGGCGGTCAGCTCCTGGAAGGCCCGCCAGGCCGCCGCGGGCTCGGCGTCGATCCGACGGCTGTAGCAGGACCGGAAGTCGTACTCGGGCATGAGACGGTCGCATTCCATGCCGGCACGCTATACCGCGGGCCGGAGCCGAGGATGGCCTTGCGCCGTACCGGAGTTAGCCGATGGGTGCGTACTTGTAGCCGACCCGGCGGACCGTGACGATCGACGCCCGGTGCTCCGCGCCGAGCTTGCGGCGCAGCCGGGCGATGTGGACGTCGACGGTCCGGCCGTCACCCACGTGCCCGTACCCCCACACCGTGGTCACCAACTGGTCCCTGGTGTGCACCCGGTGCGGATGCGCGACCAGATGGGCCAGCAGCTCGAACTCCAGGTAGGTGAGGTCGAGCGGGCGCTCGGCGACCCGGGCGATGCGCTGCTCGGGGTCGATCTGGATGAGTGCGTCGCCGGCGCCGCCCTCCGGCGCGGCGGCCACCGGGGCACCGCCGGGCCGCCGGTCGGCGGGGACCAGGACCAGGTAGCCGACCATCGGCGGCTGGCCGGGCAGCGAGGGGAGGGTGTGTGCGGGGGCGGGCAGCCAGGTGGCGTCCGCGTGCAGCAGGTCGGCGACCGGCGGCAGTTCGTCCGGTGCCACCGCCCGCAGCCGCTGCCGGGGCGGCTGGGTGCGGGTCCGCAGCGGCGCGGCGGTGGCGCCGGGGGCCGCGGGGGAGAGGGGAGCGGCCGAGACTGCGGCAGAGGCCGCGGAGACCGGCGCGGGGGACAGGGAACGTACGTTGGTCATGAGGGTCAGCTCTTTCGCGCAGCGGGCGTCAGTGGACGTCGTGCGCGCGGGCAGGGCTGGTGGCCGGGGAACCGACGTCCTAGCGGGACGTCGGGCAGCAGCGCAGTGAGCGGGCCCGCGCGTCAGAGCGCGCGACAACACTCACGGTCGAAGTGGTGCCCCTGGCGGGAAGGCCAAAACGGCTCAAGGTCGCTGCGACCTGTCGCGATGCTGTGGAGGCTGGCCATGCCCCTATTGAAGCAGACAATCCGATCGCGGTCCCCGGCTCGGTCGCAGGTCACCTCGCCGCCCGGCCCCCTTCGCGCGCCCCGGCGCGCACTGCTCCCACCCCCCAACGCAGCGCTGAACAGAGCCTTCCGCCCCCGCCGACACTCCGGCTCCGGGCCTGGTCACACGCCTCGTAGTGGCGTTGCTCACGGAGGGTTTCTACGCGCGTAGTGGCCGCTCTGGGCGCCCCGTTGGAGCCCGCCGGCGCCCCGCGGGCCCCCGCGGAGGGCCACGCCCCTTCTTGCCGGCTTCTTGCTGACTTCTTGTCGGCGGCTCCCGTTCGTCGCCTGCTGTTGGGCCGGGCGGTACGTGGGGGACGCCGGGGGGATGGGGGCTTGGCGGGGAGGGGTGCGGGCGCGGGGGTGGGTGACTGGCGGCGGGCTCGGGACGTGGGGGCTGGGGCGGGTGGGCCGGTCGGGTCTGAGGGGGCGCCGAGGGGCGGGCCGGCGAGGGGCGAAGGGGCGGGCGGGCCCGGAGAGGGGCGGTGGAAGGGCGCGCGGGCGCGGGCCGGGCCGGGGCGTCGCGGGGGAGCGGTGCGGGGAGGCGGCCCGAGGCGGTGGTGTGGGGCGGGGCGTGGGGCGGGGCATGGGGCAGCGGTACGGGGGATGGCGCGGAGGGCGGCGTGGGGCGGCGGGCACGGGGAGTGGGGGCAGGGCCGCGGCGCCGGGTGACGGCGTAGGGCTGCGGTGCGGAGGGGCGGCGGGGCTTGGGGAGTGGCGTGCGCTGAGGAGTGGCGCGCGGAAGCGGCGCGGGAGGGGGGCGTGCACGAGGTGACGGCGCGGTGGAAATGGGGGGACGGGCCCGGCGTCCAGCCGGAGGTAACGCTCCGTCACCGTCTTGTTTCGGACATGCCGACAGTCTGTCGAACGCGTGCGCTAGGGCTCGGGAATCGTCCCGACGCCCCATCAGTTCCCGTATGGAGAACGCTTCGAGGGGAGGGACCGACGATGTGTGGCCATGTCGGCAGAGTGCCGGCGACCGGCAAAGTTTCCCCTTCGGGGCACTCCGCTTGTCAGTGCTGCCTGGCAACATGTCGACTATGACCACTGGGCTGGCGTCCCGCGCCGTGCGTGCCGCGACCTTCGCGGCCGTGTGCGTCGCCGCCGCGGCGGCGGGGCACGCGCTGGTGTCCGGCGCGGGTTTCTCGCCGCTGGCGCTCGGCAGCGCGTTCGCCGGCACGGCGTCGGCCGCCTGGTGGCTGGCCGGCCGCGAGCGCGGCGCGTTCGCCGTGACCGGCGCAACCGTGGTCACCCAGTTCCTGCTGCACCTGCTGTTCTCGCTGACCGAGCACCACCCGGCCCTGACCGCGGCCGGCGCCGCGCCGGGCCGGATACCCCAGGCGGCACACCCCGGCCACTCCCCGCCGGACGCCGCGGGCGCCGCCGCCTCCGCCGCACAACTCACCGGTGACGCCGCCGCGGCCGTCCCGGTGGGCCCCGAGCACACCCAGTTGACCGGACTCGCCGGGTTGTCGCCCTTCTGTCACGGCTGGGCCATGTTGCTCGCCCACGTACTGGCCGCCGTGGTGTGCGGCCTGTGGCTGTGGCGCGGTGAGCGCGCCGCGTTCCGGTTCGGCCGGGCGCTGGCCGCCGCCGTCTTCGTACCGCTGCGCACCGCCTGGAGCGGCCTGGTCGCCGGCCCCTGGCGGCGACCGACCCGCTGCCTGGCCCGGACGTGCCGGGTCCGGCGGCTGCGCCAGATGTTCCTGCGCCATGTCGTGGTCGGCCGGGGGCCACCGGTCGGGGTCACCCTCGGCTGAACGCACCGTCACCTCGCGCCCGTGCAGCGCCCTGTGGTGGCGGGCGCATTTTCCGACGCCGGGACGCCCCCGCGAAGGCGTGCCCGTACGCGTCGGCTCCAGGCCCCGCGGTCCCTCGCCGTGCCCGTGCCGAAGCTGCCGTCGTGCCTTCGCCGGCCAGCCGGCCCTCCGGACGTGGCGGGGCGAGGCATGCGGTGCTGTCATCGCCGTCCCGCGGTCAGCCGTGGCTCGGCACACAGCCCCCACCAAGGACTCCGTTGCGATGATTCCTGCCCAAGTACGGGCCTGCCCCGGGCCGCCCCGCCCCGCGGACGACGAGGAGGTGACCGGTTGGGCGCTCGCAGCACGGGACGGCAATCCCGTCGCCGTCGAACGCTTCGTCCGGGCCACCTACCGGGACGTGTGGCGCTTCGTCACACATCTGAGCGCCGACGTCCACAGTGCGGACGACCTCACGCAGGAGACGTTCCTGCGGGCGCTCAACTCGCTGCCCCGCTTCGCCGGCCGTTCGTACGCACGCACCTGGCTGCTGTCGATCGCCCGCCGGGTGGTCATCGACCGGTACCGGTCGGCCGCCGCCCGGCCGCGGGTGGCCGACGCCCCCAACTGGCAGTCGGCGGCCGAGGGCGCGCAGCCGTCCGGGCTGCCCGGCTTCGAAGAGGGCGTCGCCCTGCTCGACCTGCTCAACACCTTGGAGCCGCACCGGCGCGAGGCCTTCATCCTCACCCAACTGCTCGGGCTGCCCTATGCGGAAGCCGCCGCCGTCGTCGGTTGCCCGGTCGGCACCGTGCGGTCCCGGGTGGCGCGGGCGCGGGAGGACCTGATCGCGCTGCTGCGTACGGCCGAGGTGTCCGGGGTGCCGATCGCGGCCTGAGCAGTGCGCCGCGCCAACGACGCCACCTGCGCCCCCCGCGCGGACCGAGTGGCCGCGCATCCGTACGCCGCGCCGAGTGGGCGTGTGCGACGGGCGCGAATACGACGCAGTGATCCGGCCACCCCACGTGGCCGGATCACGCGAGTTCTCGATTTCGGCCACCGGGGTATGCCCCTGGTTGTCCGGGCTGCGCGGTGGCAGCCCGGCCGCCACGGGGCCGCCGACTTCGCATGCTCGGCGTCGTCACCCTCTTCCTAGACTTTCCCGCTGACATTGCCGCACCTTTTCGCTCACCATCAGGAGAACGTTGTGACACCGGAGATTGAGAACGCCTTCGCCGAGATCCGTAGCAAGTACGGCGCCGACTCCATCGAGCGGGTGGAGGAGATGCTGGACAGCAAGAAGAGCGAGCGGCACCCGTTGCAACAGGGAGCCAAGTGGATCATGCCGGGTATTTCCCAGCAGCCGTGGCACGATGCGTACGGGCACGCCGAACACACACCGTTCATAGAAGCCCTGGAGAAGAACCACGGATCGATCAAGTCGGAGCTTGAGGCGACGTGGGCCGCGCGCCGTGAGGCATTCTCCAACTACGAGCACTACCTGACCCCGCAGGACGACTGGCAGGCCCTTTACCTGTACCGCAAGGGCGGTCTGGTTGCGGAGTCGGCGACGGCCGCGCCGACCGCGTACCAGGTGCTCAAGGACTTTGCCGTCGACACCGAGAAGATTTGCCCGCTCCTTGAGTGCCATTTCTCCACGCTGTTGCCCGGCGCGGCCATCAAGCCGCACTGCGACCTGTGGAACTTCAGCATCAACCTGCACCTGGCGGTGGACATCCCCGAGGGGTGCGGGATCAAGGTCGCGGGCGAGACGCGCGGTTGGGAGGAGGGGAAGTGCCTGCTCTTCGACTACTCCTTCGAGCACGAGGCGTGGAACTCGGGCACCCGCCCGCGCACCTGCCTGCTGGTCGACCTCTGGCACCCGGACACCACCGTCCCCGAGCGGGCGGCGCTGGTGGCGCTCATCACCGAGATCCGCAAGCTGATGGGCGAGGACTGAGTTCCTGACCCCCCGCGGCGAAGTCGCCGTACCCACCCCTAATTGAATCCGACACGAGCTGCCGCCGTTCGTCCCCCGGGACGGACGGCGGCAGTCGTCTGTGCGGGCCCTGGCGGGGCGGGCAGGAAAGCCGATGGGAGTGAACGGCAGATGGACGGTGGGCGAGCGCACCGGGACGGACCGTAGCCGGATATGCTCCCCCGACCCGATGGCTGCATCGTGCAGGAGATCGGGCGGTGCGCGTGCCGTGGAGTTGCGCCGTCGGTTTCGGCCCGCTCGTACAACACGCCGCGGGGCCGGTTCTGGTCGGCCCGGTGGGATTCCGTGTGAACAGCACTTGTCGTCTGCTATGCAGACGCAAATCACACGTCAACTGTCCAACGTATGGACAGCTTGGTCTGTGCCAAGGCAGCATGTGATGAAGAACTTCGCACCGGTCGGGAACTCGATGCCTTTCTCGTGCGACTACCGAAAAAGGCCCTCCCCAGAAGCCCGGAATGGCACCCTCCGAATGCCTGTGGGAATGCCGACCGAGTGCCTTCAATTCAGCCTCGTGGCCACTTGAATCGGTCATCCCTGCCGCTGTACCCTCGCCAGGCGTTGGCCGAAAAAGGACTATCCTGACTAGGCGTCAGGTCAGTCGAACCGGGCAAAAAGGCGCGAAGTTAACCAGCGTTTAGTGGGCCCCCTAGCCGGGCAACGCCCTGGTTCGGTCGGACACCCGTACGGAAGGGGAGAGGGGAATCTGGCGCTCCGGGTGGCCGATTTCCACTGGACATGAAGACGCTCAGTGACGCCTTAGCCATGACCGCAACCGGAATCTGAGCCAGGCCGAAAAGAAAGTCGAATGCTTGCCGCGCCGATGAGCGTGAGCAAGCATCCAGAACGCGTCACCCATCGGCGTGTGACCAGGTGTTCGCGGGCCGGGACGGCCCGCCGCCAGGACCGGCCATTCGGTGTGCGGTGCGGCATGGCGCACCGCCGTTCGTGATCCGTCGTACGCACCACAGTGATGATCCGCCGCAGCAAGGCGTCGGGAACCGCTGTTGCGCTCTCAGTGGGTTCCTAAGGGGGGAATGTCCGAGCATGTCCGCAATAACGTCGCCCGCGCCACCCCGTCAACGCCTTGGTCTGTCCCTGTTCGTCCTGGCCGCCGCGCAGTTGGTGATCGCACTCGACTTCAACATCGTGTACGTGGCCCTGCCCAGCATCCAGAACGGCCTCGGCTACTCCGACCAGGACCTCCAGTGGGTGGTCAGCGCGTACGTGGTGGCCACCGGCGGCTTCCTGCTGCTCGGCGGTCGCGCCACCGACCTGCTGGGCCGACGCCGGATGTTCGTCCTGGCCGCCGCCCTGTACGCCGGTTCCTCGCTGATCGGCGGGGTCACCGACGCGGCCTGGCTGCTGATCGCGGTGCGCGCCGTACAGGGCCTGGGCGGCTCGCTGCTCTTCCCCGCCACCCTCTCGCTGATCAACACCATCTACGAGGAGGGCCCGCGGCGTAACAAGGCGCTCGCGGTGTGGGGCGCGGCCGGGGCCGGTGGGCTGTGCTTCGGGTCGCTGCTCGGCGGCGTGCTCGTCGAGTGGTTCGGCTGGCCCTCGGTCTTCGTGGTCAACGTGCCGCTGGCCGCGGCGATCGCCGTCGGGGGCTGGCTGCTCTTCCCCGCCGATCCGCCGCTCGCCCGCGACCGCGGGTTCGACGCCTGGGGCGCGCTGACCGCCACCGCCGGCATCACGCTGCTGGTCTTCGTGCTGGTGCGCGGGCCCGAGGTGGGCTGGACGAGTCGGGCGACGCTGCTGTGCGCCCTCAGTTCGCTGCTGTTGCTGGTGGCGTTCGCCGCCATCGAGGCGCGCACCCGCGACCCGCTCACCCCGGGCCGGCTGTTCGCGCACCGGTCGCTGGTGCTCGCCATGGGGCTGGCCGCCGCGTTCAACGCCACCTTCGCCTCGATCCCGTACTTCCTGACCCGCTACCTCCAGGTCGTGCACGGCTACAGCGCCCTGGAGACCGGGCTGGCCTTCCTGCTGCCCGCGGTGATGGTCGCCGCCGGCACCCAGCTCGGCGAGCGGGCCATCGCGGCCTACGGCGTACGGCCCACGCTGCTCGGCGGGTTGCTGTGCGGGGCGGTCGGCGCCGCCGCGCTGGCCGTGGCCTTCTCCGACAGCGGCGCCTACGGCCCGCTCGTACCCGGCCTCACGCTGCTCAGCCTCGGCCAGGGCGCGGCCTGGACCGCGCTGTGGATCGTGGCCGCCTCCGGCGTCGCCCCCGGCGACCAGGGCATCGCATCGGGCCTGTCCTCCACCACGCTGCAAGTGGGCGGCGCCGTCGGGCTCGCCCTGCTGGTCGCCGTGGCCAACACCCGCAGCGACGGGCTGAGCGGCGCAGCGTTGCGCGCCGGCCTGATCGACGGCGTCCAGTTGGTCGGCTACCTGATCGCGGCCGGCATCGGCGCAGCGGCATTGGCGCTGTTCGCGCTCAGGAGGGCCGTGAGCCGCTAGCGGCCGGTGAGGCCCCTCGCCCACTCGGGCTCCCCACCCACCCCACTCGATCCGCTGCCCAGCCCCTCCCGATCCGCCGCCACGACCTCGCACCCCGATCCCGCCGGGACCGTCCCCGCCCAGGACCGTCCCCGCCCCGGACCTTCCCCGTCCACCGCACAGCCGTCCGTCACGCTCCACCCGCAAGCCGACCGAGGAGACCGCCGTGTCCAGCGCCGCTGCCCAGCCCCCTGATACCGACCGCACCGCACCCCTCGACGGCCCGCGGGTGGCCGGCGCCCCGCGCGAGCGGGCCGCCGTACTGTGCGGACTCGCCGGCTGGGTGCCGCCCCGCGTCGTCACCAACGACGAGCTCTCCCAGCGCCTGGACACCAGTGACGCCTGGATCAGGACCCGCACCGGCATCGGACAGCGGCACTTCGCCGACCCCGGGCAGGCCACCTCCGACCTCGCCGTCGAAGCGGGCCGGCGGGCGCTGGCCGCCGCCGACCTGCCGGCCCCCCGGAGCGGGCCGACCGCGGGCCTGACCGAGGACCGGCCGGTGGACGCCGTGGTGGTCGCCACCACCACCCCCGACCGCAGTTGCCCGGCCACCGCCCCGCTGGTCGCCCACCGGCTCGGCCTCACCGGCGTGGCCGCCTTCGACGTCAGCGCGGTGTGCACCGGCTTCGTCTACGGGCTCGCCGCAGCCGCCGGCCTGATCACCGCGGGCGCCGCCAGCCGGGTGCTGCTGATCGGCGCGGACACGTACTCGACCATCGTGGACCCGGACGACCGGGCCAACGCGATCATCTTCGGCGACGGCGCGGGCGCGGTGGTGCTGCGCGCCGGGTACGCCGACGAGCCGGGCGCCGTGGGCCACTTCGACCTCGGCAGCGACGGCGCCGAGGAAGAGCTGATCATGGTGGCCGCCGGCGGTTCCCGGCAGCGCTCGCTGCCCGGCGAACCCAGCCGGGCCGAACGGCACTTCGCCATGCAGGGCAAGGCGGTGTTCCGGCACGCGATCACCCGTATGACGGCCTCCGCCCGCGCCTCGCTCACCGCCGCCGACTGGAAGGTCGACGACGTCGACCACTTCGTGCCCCACCAGGCCAACCAGCGAATCCTGCGCGCCGTCGCCGACGACCTCGGACTGCCGCTGGAGCGCTGCATCTCCCACGTCGAGTCGGTCGGGAACACCGGAGCCGCCTCCATCCCGTTGGCGCTCGCGGACGCGGCGGCGGGCAACGTTATCCAGCCCGGGGACCGGGTCCTGCTCTCCGCCTTCGGCGGCGGGCTGACCTGGGGCTCGTGCGTACTGCGCTGGCCCGCCCTGCCATCTCCCACGCCGTCCGCACCTGCGGCAGCTCAACCCGTACCCGTCTCAGTGTCCGTATCAGAGGGAGGACCGCACGCATCATGAGCGCCACCTACGACCGTCTCATCGGCCTGCTCACCAAGTTGCACGAGACCCCGCCGGCCGACGTGAGCCCCGACGTCACGTACGCCGAACTCGACGTGGACTCGCTCACCCTGGTGGAGATCGCCATGCACGTCGAGCGGGAGCTCGGGGTCAGCATCGAGGACAACGAGCTGCACCCCGACCTGAGCCTGGCGGCCACCGTCAAGCTCATCGACGAGCGGCTCCCCGCCTAGCCCGGGCACCGTCCCAGGGCCCCCGTCCAGTACGTCCGCCCCGCCCCGGGGTTCCCTTCTCAATTTCTCAACACCCTCGAAAGGCAAAGCATCATGGAGATCGTCCCGCAGGAAGGCAAGAAGCTCGGCGCCGCCGTGCACGGCTTCGACTACGCGACTGCTTCCGAAGCGGATATCGCACAGCTCAAGGAAACGGTTTACACCAAGAAGATCGCGGTGTTGAAGAACCAGGACCTTGACCCCGCGCAATTCCTGGAGCTCGGCAAGCGCCTCGGCCGTCCCGAGACGTACTACGAGCCGATGTACCAGCACCCCGAGGTGCCCGAGGTGTTCGTATCCTCGAACGTGCCGAAGGACGGCAAGCAGATCGGCGTGCCGAAGACCGGCAAGTTCTGGCACGCGGACTACATGTTCATGCCCGACCCGTTCGGCATCACGCTGATCTACCCCCAGGTCATTCCGCAGAAGAACCGCGGAACGTACTTCATCGACATGGGCAAGGCGTACGAGGGGCTGCCGGAGGAGCTGAAGAAGGCGGCCGAGGGCACCCGCTGCCGGCACTCGGTCCGCAAGTACTTCAAGATCCGCCCGCACGACGTCTACCGCCCGATCTCCGAGATCCTCGAAGAGGTGGAGACCAAGACCCCGCCCGTGGTCCACCCGACCACCTTCACCCACCCCATCACGGGTGAGACGGTGCTCTACATCAGCGAGGGCTTCACCGTCGACATCGAGGACGAGGACGGCAAGCCGTTCGACACCGACCTGCTGCACGAACTCTTCAAGGCCACTGGGCAGTTGGACGACACGTTCAGCAACCCCAACATCCACTTGCAGAGCTTCGAAAAGGGCGACCTGCTGGTCTGGGACAACCGCAGCCTCATCCACCGCGCCCTGCACACCACGGCGCCCGAGCCCACCTCCTCGTTCCGGGTCACCGTGCACGACGAGCACAAGCTCTACGACGGACTCACGGTCTGATGGGTCCGTCCACCGCCGAACGGACCGCCGGCAGCCAGCCGGCGGCCCCCGAGTGGTACGCCACCGACAGCGAACTCCTGCCCCCGGTGCTGCGCCCCTACAAGGAGAACTGCAAATACCTGCTCTCCGCGGAAGTGAGCGCCACCGGCGGACTGGCGACCGCCCGTTGCGAATTCGCCATTCCGGAGTCGTGCTACATCGATGACACCGGGCACCTGAACGCGGTCGAGGTAAACATCTGCTACAACCAGATGATGTATTACCTGGTCGCCAAGTCCGTACAGGAAGGGCTGATGCCCGGATTCGCCTCCTGGACGATGGACGACTACTGGCGGCACCAGCTCCCCGATATCCTCATCGCCCGCTTCGGCAGTAATTTCCGACGGCCGATCAACCCCCGTTCCTTCTCCGGCGAGATGAGTTTCAACTCGCTCACTCGACGCACCCCGGGCGGCGGCGATCCCATGCTGCTCGCCGACACGTCGTACCGGTACTGGGACGCCGACGGCGGACGCTGCGATGGCGAGGTCACGCTCGCCTTCGTGGGCGTCGGCTGACCGTCACTCTCAACCAGCGATCACACCCACCGTGGGGGGGGGGGG
>NZ_JBLIWA010000043.1:71989-117304 GCF_047525675.1 Streptomyces sp. 796.1
TGCGGAGGCGCAGGACATGGCCGAATCCACGATGACGCGTACGGCGGACGGCAGGCTCCACCACGCGAACCTGCACACCCTCGACGAGACGGTGCGCTTCCACGCCGAGCGGCAGCCGGACGTGGCGGCCGTGCTGTGCGAGGGCCGAGTCCTGACGTACGGCGAACTCCACCGCGAGAGCAGCCGCATCGCGCACGCCATCGAGGCCGCCGGGCTGCGTCCCGGTGCGCGCGTGGCCTATCTCGGCAAGGAGTCCGAGCACTACTACGCGATCCTCTTCGGCTGCGCCAAGAGCCAGACCGTACTGGTGCCCATCAACTGGCGCCTGACCGCGCCCGAGGTCAGCCACATCCTGCGCGACTCCGGCAGCGAACTCCTCTTCCTGGAGCAGGAGTTCGCGCCGATCATCGACCGGGTCCCGGAGGCGGCGCCGGCCACCTTGGTCCGGCTCGGCACCGGCGCCGCAACCGCGCCGACCGCAGCCCCGGCAGCCTCCGAAGCGCCGGCCGCCGACGCGCCGACCGCAGCCGCCGTCGACTTCGCCACCTGGTACGGCGCACACCCCGACACCGCCCCGCAGCAGCAGGCCGACCCGGACACGCCCGTCGCCCAGATCTACACCAGCGGCACCACCGGACTGCCCAAGGGCGTCGTCCTGGCCCACCGCAGCTTCTTCGCCATCCGCGACGCGCTCGCCTCGCAGGGCCTGGACTGGATCGACTGGCGCGCCGGCGACATCGCGCTCATCGGCATCCCCGGCTTCCACGTCGGCGGCCTGTGGTGGGCGACCCAGAACTTCAACGCCGGCGTCACCGTCGTCGCGCTGCGCGCCTTCGCCGCCCACGACGCCAACGCGCTCATCAAGGAACTCGGCGTCACCACCGCCTGCGTGGTGCCCGCGATGCTGCGCATGATGCTCGCCGAACCGGGCGTCACCCCCGAGGACTTCCGCACCCTGCGCAAGATCGTCTACGGCGGCTCGCCGATCTCCGAGGCGCTCCTCGAACAGAGCCTGGCGCTCTTCGGCTGCGAGTTCGCCCAGATCTACGGCCTCACCGAGACCGGCAACACGGCCGTCTGCCTGCCCCCGGCCGACCACGTGCCGGGCCATCCGCGGATGAAGGCCGCCGGCCACCCGTACCCGGGCGTGCGCGCCAAGGTCATCGACGCGGCCGGCAACGAACTGCCCACCGGCGAGGTCGGCGAGGTGTGTCTGGCCACCCCGGCGCGCATGGTCGAGTACTGGGGGCTGGCCGACAAGACCCGCGAGACGCTGGTCGGCGAGTGGATCCACACCGGCGACGCCGGCTACCTGGACGCCGACGGCTACGTCTTCATCAGCGACCGGATCAAGGACGCGGTCATCGTCGCCGGCGAGAACGTCTACCCGGCCGAGATCGAGGGCGCCCTCGAAGCCCACCCCGGCGTCGCCGAAGCCTGTGTGGTCGGCGCGCCCGACGAGCGCTGGGGCGAGACCATCCACGCCTTCGTCGTCGCCGCCAAGGACCACCAGCCCACCCCCAGGGACCTGCACCGCTTCCTGGTGGACCGGCTCGCCAGCTTCAAGCTCCCGGCCAAGTACGAGTTCATCGACCACGTGCCGCGCAACCCCAGCGGCAAGATCCTCCGCCGCGAACTGCGCGACCGCTTCTGGAAGGACGCGGACCGCAAGGTCAACTGACCGCCGTCGCCGCCCCGCCCCGCTACCCGAGAGAGATCGAGATGCCTGAGCCCCTGACGCTGGCGACCTTCCGCGCCGACCTCGCGGAGGTGCTGCACCAGCAGCCGGACGAAGTAGACCTCAGCGAAAACCCCCTGTACGCGGGCCTGGACTCGCTGCGCATCGTCACCCTCGCCGAGCGCTGGCGCGCCGGCGGCGCCGAGGTGAGCTTCGTGGAGCTCGCCGAGCGCACCTCGTTCGCCGCCTGGTGGGACCTGCTCGCGGCACGCCTGTCGGAGGCCGAACATGTCGAAGCCTGACGGCACCGCCCTGCCCGGCGCGCCGGGCGCCCAGGAGAGCGGGGCGGCCACCGCCGGCCACCCGCTGCTCATCGCCCAGGAGGGCATCTGGACCGGGCAGCAACTCGACGTCGACAGCCCGGCGTACAACACCGCCGAGTACGTGTGCATCGCCGGCGCCGTCGACCCGGACGTCTTCGTGGCCGCGCTGCGCCAGGTGGTCGCCGAGACCGAGGCGCTCACCGTGCGCTTCGCCGTCGTCGACGGCCGGCCCCGGCAACTGGACGTGCCCGACCTCGACTGGCAGCCGTACGTGGCCGACCTGACCAGCGAGGCCGCGCCGCGCGCCGCCGCACTGGCCTGGATGGCGCGGGACATGGCCCGCCCGGTGGACCTGGAGCGCGAACCGGTCTTCGGGCACGCCCTGTTCCAGGTCGCGAGCGACGAGTACTGGTGGTACCACCGGGTCCACCACATCGCGCTCGACGGCTTCGGCTTCTCGCTGGTCGCCCGCCGGGTCGCCGAGGTGTACACCGCCCTCGCCGCCGGCCGCCCGACCGGCGAGAGCGGCTTCGGCACGCTCCAGTCGGTGCGTGAGGAAGAGGCCGCCTACCAGGGCTCGCCGCGGCGCGCCAAGGACGGCACGTACTGGGCCGAGCGGTACGCCGACCGGCCCCCGGTGCCCAGCCTCAGCAGCCACACCGCGCTGCCCGCCCGGCACTTCCTGCGCCAGGTCACCGATCTGCCGCAGGCCGAGGTCGCCACCTTGCGCGCGGTCGCCGACCAGCTCTCGGTCACCTGGTCCGATGTGCTGCTCGCGCTCACCGCCCGCCTCATCCACCAGGTCAGCGGCGCCGCCGAGGCCGTCCTGAGCGTGCCCGTGATGGGCCGGCTCGGCTCGGTCTCGCTGCGCGTGCCGGCCATGGTGCGCAACGTGCTGCCGCTGCGGGTGCCGATGGCCGCCGGCGACAGCCTCGCCGACCTCGCCCCGCGGGTCGCCGCCGAACTGCGCGCCGGCCTGCCGCACCAGCGCTTCCGGTACGAGCACCTGCGGCGCGACCTCAAGCTGATCGGCGGCAAGCGCCGGCTGTCGGGCCCGGGCGTGAACATCATGCCCTTCGAGTACGACCTGCGCTTCGCCGGCCACGCCAGCACCGTGCACAACGTGTCCGCAGGCCCCGTGGACGACCTGTCGGTCAACGTCTACGACCGGGCCGAGGGCGCCGGACTGCGGTTCGCCTTCGACGCCAACCCCGAGGTGTACGCCGCGGGCGACCTGGTGGAGCACCAGCGGGCCCTCCTCGCCCTGCTGCGCGCGGCGCTCGCCGAGCCGCACCGCCCGTTCGACGAACTGGTGGGCCCCGCGGCCACGCCCGCGCTTGCCGCGGCCACCGTCCCCGCGCAGCACACCCCGGCGGCGGACGCCGCCCAGCAGCCGACCCGCGCCGCCGACCCGGGAGCGGCGCCCGCCGACTGGCCCGTCGTCGACGGCGGGCCGCTGCACGGCGACGACCGCCCGGTGCTCGACCAGATCGCCGAGCGGGCCGCGACCCACGGCACCGCGACCGCCGTCGAACACGGCGACCGCAGCCTGAGCTACGCCGAACTCGTCGCAGCGGCCCGGCAGGTCGCCGACCGGCTCACCGCCCGCGGCCTCGGCCCCGGCTCGCTCGTCGCGCTCGCCGTGCCCCGCGGCATCGAGGCCGTCACCGCCATCCTCGGCACGCTGTACGCGGGCGCCGCGTACTGCCCGATCGACCCCGGCGCGCCCGCGGCCCGTACCACCGCGCTGCTCGCCGCGTCCGAGGCCGCCGCCGTGCTCACCACCGCCGACCAGGCGGCGAAGCTGCCCGGCGGGGCGCAGCCCGGCGCCGGCGACGAGGCGGCCGTGCCGCTGCCGGACGGCGCGGGCCGAGTGCCGGTGCTGCTGCTCGACGGGGCGGCCCCGGCCGCGCCGGTCGCCGAACCCGCGCCGGCCCACCACGCCGCCGCCCCCGGCGACCTCGCGTACGTCATCTACACCTCGGGTTCCACCGGCGCCCCCAAGGGCGTGGAGATCGGCCACGGCGCGCTCGCCCACTTCGTCGCCGGCGCCACCGAGCGGTACGGGCTGACCGCCGATGACCGGGTGTTGCAGTTCGCGCCGCTGCACTTCGACGCCAGCGTCGAGGAGATCTTCCTGACCCTGTGCGCCGGCGCCACCCTGGTGGTGCGCACCGACGCCATGACCGAGTCGGTGCCCACCCTGGCCGACGCCTGCGAGCGGCTGCGGATCAGCGTGCTCGACCTGCCCACCGCGTACTGGCACGAGGTCGCCTACGCGCTGGCCACCGGCGCGGCCACGCTCCCCGCCACGCTGCGCACGGTGATCATCGGCGGCGAGGCCGCGGTGCCCGAGCGGGTCGACGGCTGGCGGCGCGCGGTGGGCGGCGCGGTGCGGCTGTTCAACACCTACGGGCCGACCGAGGCGACCGTGGTCGCCACCGTCGCCGACCTGCACGCCCCCGAACTGGCCGCCGGCGACGTGCCCATCGGCCGCCCGCTGCCCGGCACCCGCGCCGTCCTCGTCCCCGTCGACGACGACCAGGCGCCGGACGCCGCGGGCACGGTCGGCGCCGACGCACCCGGTGTGGTCGGCGAACTGCACCTGGTGGGCGAGGCGCTGGCGCTCGGCTACCGGGGCGCGCGCACCGCCGACGCGCAGCGCTTCGCACCGCTGGCCCGGCCCATCGGCGCGGACCAGACACCGCGCGCCTACCGCACCGGCGACCTGGTCAGGCTCGGCGAGGACGGGCTGCTGCGGTTCGTCGGCCGGGTGGACGGCGAGTTCAAGATCAGCGGCCACCGGGTGCACCCCACCGAGGTGGAGGCGGCCCTGCTGCGCCAGCCGGGCCTGCGCGAGGCGGCCGTGGTCGGCCAGATCCTGCCCGACGGCACCCGCCGGCTCGTCGCCCACCTGGTGGCCGACGGACCCGCGCCGGAGGCCACCGACGTACGGGCCGGGCTCCGCGCCGACCTGCCCGCAGCGATGGTCCCCTCCGCGCTGGTCTTCCACCCGCGGCTGCCGCTGACCGCCTCCGGCAAGATCGACCGCAAGGCGCTGGCCGCACTGGAGGGCGCACCGGCCGCCGACCCCGAGACCGCCACCGGCGAAGGGGCGACCGACGCCGCCGGCGACCCGCTTGAGCAAGCCATCATCGGCGTGTGGGCACAGGTCCTCGGCTCCGAACAGATCGGCCCGCGCGACGACTTCTTCGACCTGGGCGCCCAGTCGCTCCAGGCCATCCAGGTCGCCAACCGGCTCGGCGTGGAACTGGCCAGGGAGGTGAAGGTCGCCTGGCTCTTCCAGTACCCGACCGCGGCCGACCTCGCCGCGCACCTCGTACAACAGGCCGGCGGGGACGTCGCCAAGGCCGCACCGGGCGCAGCCCAGGCCCACGGGGCCGCCGCCGCACCGGACGCAACGACCGCACCGGACGCTTCGGCTGACGGGCTGCCGCCGGCGGTGGCGGCCGTCGCCCGGGACGCCGTCCTGGACGCCGACATCGCCCCGGCGGCCACGGCCGACGCCGTTCCGGCCGACCGGTACGCGGCGCCCCGCCGGGTGCTGCTCACCGGCGCCACCGGCTTCGTCGGCGTACACCTGCTGGCCGAACTGCTGGCCAGCACGGACGCCGAGGTGGTGTGTCTGGTCCGGGCGGCCGACCGGGGGCAGGCCGCTGCCCGGCTGCGGCAGGCGCTCGACGCGCAGCAACTGGCGCTCGGCGAGGCCGCCCAGCGCATCGTCGCCGAGCCGGCCGACCTGGCCAAGCCCGGCCTTGGGCTCAGCGCGGACCGGCTGGCCGAACTCGCCGCGGGCGTCGACGCGATCTTCCACAACGCGGCCACGGTCAGCATCATGCGCGAGTACTCCAGCCTGCGCGCCGCCAACACCGAGTCCACCCGGGAACTGCTGCGCCTCGCGGCCCCCCGGAGCGTCCCGTTCCACTTGGTCTCCACGCTCTCCACCACCCCGCCGCGCAGCCACAGCCCCGAGGTGCCGGAGGCGTTCCTGCCCCCGCACCCGGGCTTGATCTACGGCTACCAGCAGAGCAAGTGGGCCTCCGAGCGGCTGGCCGAACAGGCCGCCGAACGCGGCCTTCCGGTCACCGTGCACCGCCTCGGCCGCGTCGTCGGCGCCCCCGACACCGGGTACGTCAACGACCGCGACTTCGTCTGGAGCGTGCTGCGCGCCGGCATCCCCGCCGGGATCGTGCCCGACCTGTTCGAGGCCGAGGTGTGGACCCCGGTGGACTACGTGGCCCGGGCCGTGGTGCACCTCGCCGGCGGCGCAGGCCAGCGCGGCACGGTCTTCAACCACGCGCCGGCCCCGCAGGTGCGCCTCGACGACCTGTACGGCTGGATCGCGGAGTACGGCTACCCGGTGCGCCGGATGCCGCTGGCCCGCTGGCGCGCCGAACTGCCGCGCGCCGCCGACGTCGCCACCACCACGCTCGCCTTCTTCGACACCTTCGACGGTGGCGAGCCGGCGGGCGACGCGCCGCAGGCCGCGGACTCGCAGACCGCGGACCAGGGGGCCGCGGGCTCCGCCGCCGCGGCGCCCGCCGGTAGTGGCGGTAGTGCCCCGGAGCCGGACGGCGCGGCGGCCGAACCGGAACTCGGGCTCGGCGACATCCGGTCCGACAACGTACGGCGCGGCCTCGCCGACACCGGCATCCAGTGCCCGCCCATCGACCGCTCGCTGGTCTTCCGATACCTGGACCACTGCGTCAAAACCGGCATCCTGCCCCGCCCGACCGGGGGTGGTGGGACAGCAGTGAACGCGGCGGGTTAGCGCACCGCGGGAACTGGGTCGGACTTCGCCCCGACTACTGAGGCGGAGTCCGACCCACCCCCAAGGAGCCCGCATGCAAAAGAAACGGCCCGCCATGGCGGTGCTGGCCGGGGCGCTCTGCCTGGTCACGGCGGCCTGCGGCGGAAGCATGTCCACCGCGACGACGGAGAACGCCGCGAAGGGCGGGCGTTCCGGCGCCGGCTATCCGGTCACGCTGAAGAACTGCGACCGCACCACCACGTACACCAAGGCGCCCAGTCGGGTCGTCGTCATGAACGGCGCATCGGTTGCTGAGGTCTCCTCGCTGCTCGCGCTCGGGCTCGGCGACCGGATCGTGGCGAACCAGCAGTCGTACGGGGCGTCCGAGGTCGCCGGCCGCGCGGCTGCCATCGAGAAGCTGCCCGACGGCGGCGTCAAGCCCAACGACGCGTTCGACATCCCCCGTGAGGCGATGCTCGGACTCCGCCCCGACCTGGTGCTGTCCACCACGGCGTACGGCTTCAACTCGGGCAACGGCTTCGCCACCCGCGACGACCTGGCCTCGGTCGCGGCCAACAGCTACGTCTCGCCGCAGGGCTGCGACGAGGACACCTCCAAGATGACCATCGAGGACAGCTACCAGCTGCTGCGCGACCTCGGCACGATCTTCCAGGTCAAGGACCGGGCCGAGCAGCTCATCAGCGCCTCCCGACGCAACGTCGCCCAGGTCAGCGACGCCGTCCGGAAGGAGGGGGGCGAGCGCCCGCGGGTGATGGTCGTCTTCTCCAACATGTCGATGGGCGGCAACGACTTCAGCTCGGTGGCGGCCAACGGCATCTGGAACGACATCCTGGCCAAGGCCGGCGGCACCAACGCGTTCGCCTCGGTCACCAAGAACACCTTCGCCGACCTCAGCAAGGAGAAGGTCGCGGCCGAACCGGTGGACGCCCTCGTGGTCATCGGCTACCAGGACAAGAACCCCGCCGCGTATGCCCGCAAGCTGCTCAAGCAGTTCCCGCAGTGGCCGGCGGCGAAGAACAACCGCTACGTCACGCTCTCCGACTCCGCCTACCTCGGGCCGAGCAACGACCTCGCGGTGCGCAAGATCGGCGCGCTGCTGCACCCCGGGGTGGTGGCGGAGCGGTGACCGCCGAGGACCCGCGCGCCCGCCAGGCCCCAGCGCAGCGCATAGCACGCGCCCGTAGCGCGTTCACCCCGCCGGACGCCGCCGTTCCCCAACCTGCCGGCGGCCCCGCCAGGTCGCTCGCCGGCCCGGTCGCCGGGGCCGCCGCCGACCGGCCGAGCCAGCGTCCTGCGGCGCGCGCCGGCGCGCTCCCCGGCTGGCTCGGGCGCGGCCTCGCGCTGCGCAGTGCGACCGGCACCCGGGAGCGGGCCGCCGGGGCGCCGCCGGCCGCCGCGCCCCGCCCGGCCCGCGGCCCGCGCATCGTCAAGGTGCCCACGGTCCCGCTGCTCATCGGACTGCTCGTACTCCTCGCGCTCATCATGATGGTCGCCATCAGCATCGGCGCGGTCACCATCCCGGTCGTCGACGTCTGGCAGATCGTCTGGCACCACCTCACCGGCTCCGGGGCCGCCGCCGACCCCGCCCTTGACCAGATCGTGTGGAACTTCCGCACCCCCCGCGTCGTACTCGCCGCCCTGGTCGGCGCCGGGCTCGCGGTCTCCGGCGTGGTCCTGCAAGCGGTGGTGTCCAACCCGCTCGCCGACCCGTACGTGCTCGGCGTCTCCTCCGGCGCCTCGCTCGGCGCCGTCATGGTCATCACGATGGCCGGCGGCGCGCTCGGTGGGCTCGGCGTCTCGGCCGCGGCGTTCGCCGGCGCGATGCTCGCCGTCGCCCTGGTCTTCCTGCTCGGCCAGAGCGGCGGCCGGCTCGCCCCCACCCGGCTGGTGCTCTCCGGCGTCGCCATCGGCTATCTCTTCCTCGCCGGCACCAGCTATCTGCAACTCCAGGCCACGCCCACCGAGTTGCGCTCGGTCATGTTCTGGATGCTGGGCAGCGTCGCCGGCGCCAAGTGGAACCAGCTCGGCCTGGTCAGCACCGTCGTCCTGACCAGCACGGTCTGCCTGGCGCTGTTCGGCCGGCAGCTCAACGCGCTGCTCGCCGGCGACGAGTCGGCCACCGCGCTCGGCGTCGACGTGCACCGGCTGCGCGCCGTCCTGCTGGTGCTCTCCTCGCTGCTGACCGGCACGGTGATCGCGGTGGCCGGCGGCATCGGTTTCGTTGGCCTGATGATTCCGCACCTGGTGCGGCTGGCCGTCGGCGCGGATCACCGCAGGTTGCTGCCGCTGGCCGCGGTCGTCGGAGCCATCTATCTCGTGGTTGTCGATCTCTTGTCACGCACCGTTAACCGGCCAAATGAGTTGCCGCTTGGCATCCTCACCGCTCTGTTCGGGGCACCCTTCTTCTTGTGGCTCCTGCGTCGCAACAAGACTCTGGATGCCTCGTGAGTCGCATGATGCGTTCCCGGAGCGCGCGCCGACCCCTGACGCGGCGGATTCCGGGCCGAGTTCGGCTGGCCGAATCCGGGCGTGCCACACGTGGCACGGCGCAGCAGACCGACCGGCTCGACCCCCGTCTGAGGAGCGTGACGACCGCATGAAGCTCACCGTGGACGGGCTGCACGTCACGCTCGACCAGCAGCCCATCCTGCGCGACGTCAGTCTGGACGCCCAGCAGGGCGACATCGTGGGCCTCATCGGCCCCAACGGCAGCGGCAAGTCCACCCTGCTGCGCGCCGTCTACCGGTCGCTGCGCCCGACCCGCGGCGTGGTCCGGGTGGACGGCGACGACGTGTGGCAACTGCCCGCGCGAGCCGCCGCCCGGCGCACCGCGGCGGTCCTCCAGGACAGCACCGGCAATGCGGTGGGCCTGTGCGTGAAGGAGATCATCGCGCTCGGCCGCACCCCCCACCACGGGCTGTTCGGGCGGGACGGCGCGGAGGACCACCGGGCGGTGGAGGAGGCCATGCAGGTCTGTGGCGCCGGGCCGCTCGCGGAACGCGACTTCAGCTCGCTCTCCGGCGGCGAACGGCAACGCGTGCTGCTCGCCCGGGCCCTGGCCCAGCGCCCGAAGCTGCTGGTCCTGGACGAACTGACCAACCACCTCGACATCCGCGCCCGCTTCGAACTCCTGGACCTCATCAAGTCCACCGGCACCACCACGCTCGCCGTCCTGCACGATCTGGACCTCGCCGCCCGGCTCTGCGACCACCTCGTCGTGCTCCACGACGGCGTCGTGGCGGCGGCCGGCCGGGTGCTCGACGTCCTGACCACGGACGTGCTGTGCGAGGTCTTCGGCGTACGGGCGGTCGCGGAACGGCACGCCGACGGCGTCATCCGGATCACCTACGGGGCCGACCCGCTGGCGGCACCCCGCCAGCCGGCGACGGGTGCGGCTGCGGGCGCGGCGTCGGACGAGGTGGCGAGTGCGACGCATGCGGTGGGCGCGGCCCCGGGCGGGGCGGCGGGCGCGGCATCGGATGCGGCAGCGGGCCACGACGGCGCCGCGCTCGCGCCGCACGAGCAGCAACGGCCCGCGGAACCCGACCCGTTGGCGCCGACCGAACGCGAGGCCCCCGCCCTCGGCTGACCCCACCCGGCACCACCCGCGGACGGCCCACCCGCCGCCCCCGGTGCACCACGGGCACCACCCACAACCGCACAGGCCCCACCCCCCCAGCCCTCCGCAGCACCAGGCCCCCACGGCCGCCCCTGCGGAGCACCACCGCACGAGCACCACCGGCAGGTCCGTACCTTTGCCGCGCACACCGGCGGCCGGTACGTCAGCACGTCCGCACGTCCGCACGTCCGCACGTCCGCACGTCGTCAGGTTCGTACGCCAGCAAGTCCGTACGTCAGCACCTGGGCCCACCAGCGCGCGGGCCCGCCCGTACCCGGGCTCACCGGCACGTGAGCCCGCCAGTACGCGAGCACGTCAGCGCGTTGGCATGTCAGCACGTTGGCATGTCGACCCGGCGGTGCGTCGATCTGGTCGTACATCGATTCAGCCGTACGTCGATCTGGTCGTACACCGATCCAGTCGTGCATCGATCCATCGGTCTGGTGCATCCCGTCAGGCCCGTACGTCCCGCAAGGCTCGTACCTCCGCACCCCCTGTAACTCTGCACTCCGTACCTCCCGTACGGCGCTGTTCCCCGACCGTCGGGTGCGCTGGCGCGCGACCCGGTGGTTCGTTCCAACTGCCTTGGTACGTCGATGAGTTGGTGCGCGCAACCGCTGTTTCGGATGCGTGGCTCTGCCCCTGTCCACCGCTCACCGTCGCCCCTTCGCGCGCTGTGCCCCACTGCACTACTCGCCCCACGTGTCCCACCGCTCCACCCGTGTTGCTGACCGTCCCCCACATCACGAAAGCTGGTACTTCCTCATGAATCCCGTTCCGACCCTGACCGCCGGTGTCCTCTTCTTCGCTGACGTCGAGGAACTCGACGCCGTGGGGCCCTGGGAGGTCCTCGGCTACTGGGCCGACCACGTCGCCGCGTTCCCCGTCCAGGTGGTGGCGATCGGCCACGAGCCCGGGGTGGTCCGCTGCTCCAAGGGGCTCGGCCTGACCGTCGACTGCGACGTGGAGCACGCCCCGCCGCTGGACTTACTGGTGCACCCCGGCGGCGACGGCACCGACAAGCTCCAGGTCGATGACGAACACCTCGCGTGGCTGCGCACGTTGCACGGCGGCGGCACGCTGATGGCGAGTGTGTGCACGGGCTCGCTGGTGTTCGCGGCGGCCGGCCTGCTGGCGGGCCGCCCGGCCACCACCCACTGGCGGTACATGGACTTCTTCCCCGAGATCGACTCCTCGGTGGAGGTGCGGGCCGACGACCGGTACGTGGACACCGGCTCCGTCATCACCAGCGCCGGCGTCTCAGCCGGCATCGACATGGCGTTACACCTGGTCAGCCGCCTGGACAGTCCCGAGGCCGCGGCCGAGGTGCGACGCGGCATCCAGTACAAGTGAGCCATGGCATGGGGCCCGTCCGGCCGGGCCCGCCCGAACCTGGCCCGGGCGCCGCGGTGCCCCGAGGAGCGGCTGACTCCGGCAGATAGCGGCCCGATCCGCCGAGTAGCGATCCGAACCGCCGGGCCCCGACCGGTCAACAGGCCGGCCGGGGCCCGGTCGCCGTGCTGAGCGGCCGGCCGAACCGCTCCCCGCGGCGGGGGCCGCGCGGTCCGCCGGCCATGCCCCGCCGGCGGTGTGCCAGCAGGCGCGGTGCGCCCGCTGGGTCACCCCTGCGAGCGGGCGATGGCCTCCCGTACCGCATCGTCCGACCTGGCCACCAGGGCCGAGCCGTCGTCGGCCGTGATGATCGGACGCTGGATGAGCTTGGGGTGTTCGGCGAGCGCCGCGATCCAGCGGTCGCGCGCCCCGGCGTCGCGCGGCCACTCGCGCACGCCCAACTCCTTCGCGGCGGCCTCCTGGGTCCGTGCGATGTCCCACGGCTCCAGGCCGAGTCGGTCGAGCACGGCCCGGATCTCGTCCTGGCTCGGCACGTCGTCGAGGTAGCGGCGGATGGTGTACTCCGCCCCTTCCGCGTCCAGCAGGGTGAGCGCGCTGCGGCACTTGGAACAGGCCGGATTGATCCAGATCTCCATGCCGCCCACGGTACCCCGCAGTCCGCTCCGCAGACCCGCTAAACCCCGTCTGGCCTGGGGCGATTGTCAGTGCCCTGAAGTAAAATGGGGGAGTAAGAGAGAGGGCGTACGACACATCTGGAGGACGCCGATGGCCGTTGCCGCAACACCTCTTCCGTACCTGCCGGACCTGCCGAGTTTCCCGACGCTGCCGAAGAAGCGGGTGCCCGCCGGACACCCGCGTGAGTGGTACGAGTCGCACCACCGCCGCCTGAAGGCCATGCGCCTGGCCATCGCCCTGATGCACGCCGGGGCGTACCGCCCGGAGCAGGCGTCGAACCGCAAGATACGCAACACCGCGGCCCGCATCGGAGTGCATCCGCCGTCGGACACCACCTGCGCCCTGGTGCGCACCCTGATCGGCTTCGACGACTAGCGACACCAGGGCCCGCCGGCCGCCCGACACCATCCACCGGACCACGACGACCATCGCCCCGCGGCTCCCGGCCGCGGGGCGGTGGCACGTGCCCGACGCCCCGCGACCGACGAAGCCCGGTGCGCCGAGCCGCGGCGACGGCGCGGGGCGGACCGGGGAGGGGGCAGGGGCCGGGCCGAGGTGGGGAGGGGGCTCAGCGGTGGACGGTGCGGGAGGTCGCCCGTATGCGGTGCGGGGCCGACGGGCCCGACCACGGCTTGCTCCGCACCACGTGCAGGCGCCCGTGCAGCAGGGCGAACCGGGGGAGCGAGACCCCGAAGAACTCGGCAACCGCCGCGAGCACGCGTTGCTCCCGGGCCCGGGCGGCCTCCGCGTCGCGGCCCGGGCCCCGGCCCGCGACCGGGCCCGCACCCGGAGCCACGCCAGGCGCCACGTCCGGCTCCCCGTCCAGGGCAGCGCAGAACCGCTCCGGCGCCAGCGCGTCGGGCACGGCACCGGTCCGCTCGATCGCGGTGCCGCGCAGGACGAAGCCGAAGCGCTGCCGCCCGTCCTCGGCGTAGTCGACGTACAGCGCGTGCGGGAACGCGGCCGACGGCTGCGCCGGCCGCTGGCACCAGATGGTGAGGGCCGCCCCGCCCAATGAGGCCCGCTCGCCGAGTGGGGTCGGCGCGCCGGGTAGGCCGGGGGCGCCGGGTGGGCCGGTCGGGAACGGCTCGGGATCGTCGTCGAAGCCGAAGCTCCAGCCCGCACCGCCCGCCCCGACGCGCAGGATCGGGCGGTGCCCGTCGTCCCCGGCCGGCACCCCGGTCGCCCGCAGCCAGGACCACTCACGGCGGAGGTAGGGGGCGAACAGCGGGCCGGTGCCAAGCGCTTGCGCCGCCTCGCTCGGCGTCCGGTCGCGCAGCAGGATGAACCGGTACGACTCCCGGGGCGCGTCGGCCGCCGCCAGCCAGGCGAGCCCGCCCCCACGACCGGGGGCGGCACCGGCCCCGGTCGCCGTGCCCCGCCCCGGTCCACCAACGCCGGCCCCCGCGACGCGGCCCCTGCCGGACGCCGCACCCGCATTACGCGGCACGGCACCGCCCGCGTCCGCGCTCGTACTCTCGGCTACCGCCGGGCCGGTGCCCGCCTCCGTGCTCCCGCTCACCCCGGGGTTGGCACCTGCATCCGTGCTCCCGGCCGCCGTCGAGCCGGCACCTGTCTCCGTGCACCCGCCCGCCGCCAGGCCGAGGCCCCCCGGTCCGAGGTCCCCCGGCCCGGCGCCCGCACCTGGGTCCTCGGCCACTTCCGGGCCGACGCCCGCACCCGCCAGCCGGGAAGGGCCCAGGGGCCTGCCGCCCACCCACGGGCCGTCGGCCAGGCCGCCCGGTGCGGCGTGTCCGGCGGGCCGGCCGCGCTGCCCCGCGCGCGGGGTGGCGAGGAGCTGCCTGCGGCGCTCGGGGGTGAGGAGCGGGCCGAGCAGCGGATCGGCGAGCAGCCCGATCGGGGCCAGGTGCCGTTCGTCGTACGGTTCCCAGGCCGGGAGCGCCGCGGCGATGGTGCGCCACGCCTCCTCCGTACCGCCCCACCGCGCCTGTTCGCGCGCGGTGGCCACGGCCGCCCCGAAGGGCCCCGGCGCCTCGTACCTGAAGGTGTGGGCGGCGATCTCGGCGAACAGCGTCGCCACTCGCCCCCGGTCCTCCTCCGCGTGCAGTCCTACGAGCGCCCTCTCGTCCCTGGCCATCCGCATCTGCTGCACGATGAACAGCGGCAGCAACTCGCCCGCGTACCACGGATCGGTGAGCCGTCGCTCGCTCGGGCACTGCGCCAGTCCGTGGCCGCCGAGCAGCAGTTCGAACTGGGTGGCCAGGGCGTGGGCCCGGGCCCCGCCGTACGCGCGGGCGTCGCGCAGGGTCGCCCACGGCCCCTCGATCGCACCGGCGAGCGCGTCCTGCCAGGCCCGCTCCACCGCCGCGGCCACCTCCCGGAGGGTGGGCGTGACGAAGTCGGGGTGGTTGTCGCCGTGGTCGCAGTACAGCGCGCGGAACATGTGCTGCATGAACGCGGCGAAGGACGCATACCGCTCGACGTCCCCGCCCAGCAGCGCCTTGTGCACGTACACCGCCCACTCGCCGTCGGCCGCCACGTCGCCCGGGTCGAGCAGCACATCGACCCCGTCCGCATCGGCGGCGAGTTGCAGCGACCGCTCCCACATGCCGGCCAGCAGCACCTCCTGCGGGGCGGAGTCCTCGGTGAGCTCCGCCTCGTAGACCTCCCGCAACCCCGACGGGTCGCCGTGCGGCGCGACCTCGTCCGCGGCGGCCAACCGGTGGACCGACCTCGTGGCGTGCAGCCAGCCGTCGGTGACCGCGAGGAACGAGCGGTACGAGGGCGGCAGCCGCAGGCCGAGCCGTCGCTCCAGCGCGGCGATCCGCGCCCCGCCGGCCGGCTCGAAGCCCAACCAGCCGGTCCGGGAGCGCTCTTCGGACTCCTCGCCCGTGCCCTCGCCCAGGCCGTCGTACAGGTCCCCGTCGAGGTCCCCATCGACGTCCCCGCCCAGTTCCTCGTCCAGGTCCTCGTGCGCCGCCACGGCCATCCGGTCGGCGCTCCAACGCTCAAGGAAAGGCCGCCACTCGAAGTTCTGCGTCATGCCGATCACTCTGCCAGCGACCACTGACAATCGGTCATCATCACAGGTCAAGTGGTCTATGGCGGGGCCCTTGTCGACCCGTGGGCCGGCAGTCGTCGACGCCACGCCCGGCACCGACGGCAGCGCCGACGGCCGGCGCGACGACAACAGGGGCGAGGCAGCGATGGCGAGGCGCCGCCGGCGGCGCGACGGCACCGGCCGGGGAGGCCGGCCGGGGAAAGGCCCTGGCGCCCGGGGCGGGCCGCTGGCGCGCTGGAGCGGCCGGCTCCGGCGGTGTGCGGGCGCTCGTCCGCCGTACGGCACGCGACGTACGGCGGGTGGCCGGTCGCGGACGACGTGACTCCGTTGACTCGGGCAACTCCCTTACCCGTCAGTAGAGTTATGGGGACGGAGCCGGCGGGCCGGTGGCGCGCTCGCCTCGCGCGGGCGCCCGCGCGTCGGTGGCCGGCCGTGGGACCCGTGTGCCGGGTCCGGCCGGTCCCGGCGCCACCACCAGCTCGACCCGGCCGACCCCGCACCCGGAGAGGACCCCATGGGCACTGTGGAAGCGACGTCGCTCGACCAGGTGGTCAACACGGACCGGTACCCCCTTCTCGACCTCGCCGGCCCCGCCGGGCGCGCCGTGGTGGACCGCGCCCGGCGCGAACTGGCCACGCTCGGCTGCACCGTGCTGCGCGACTTCATCCGCCCCGAACTCCGCGCGGCGCTGCGCCGTGAGGGCGCCGCACTCGCACCGCTGGCCCATGCCGACGTCGAGACCGTCAACGTCTACAACATCGCCGTGACCGACGACCTGCCGGCCGACCACCCGGCCCGTACACCCTTCGAGCGCGGCAACGCCTTCGTCGCCCGCGACCACATCCCCGCATCGGCCCTGATCAGCCGGGTCTACGCGCACCAGGCGTTCCAGTGCTTCCTCGCCGCGTGCTTCGAACTGCCCGCCCTGTACGAGCTCGCCGACCCGCTCTCCGGCCTGGTGCTCAACGTCGTCCCGCCGGGCCGCGGCCACCCGTGGCACTTCGACACCAACGAGTTCACCGTGAGCATGTTGACCCAGGCCCCGCAGGGCGGCGGACTCTTCGAGTACTGCCCGCACCTCAGGTCGGTCGAGGACGAGAACTTCGACCAGGTCAGGGACGTACTCGCCGGGCGCGCCGAACACCTCGTCCGCCGCCTCCCGCTCACCCCGGGCGACCTGCAACTCTTCCTGGGGCGCTATGCGTTGCACCGGGTCAGCACGGTGCGCGGCCCGGGTGCACGGCACTCCGCGATCTTCGCGTACAGCCAGCGCCCCGGCGTCGTCGGCACCGTCGCGCGCACCCGCCAACTCTTCGGCCGCGTGCTCCCAGTCCACCACGCGGCGGAGGCGGTCCGCGGCGACCGCCTGCTCGACTGACGGCGCCCCGCGCCTCCACGCCGCCTCCGTCCTCCGCGCTACCCGCCCGCCCCGTCGCCGCCCCTCCGCGGCGCTCCAACGCGCCACTCCGCGGACGCCCCGCGCCACCCGCCACCCACCACAGCCCTTAGCCTCGACATCCCCGAGCGGCTCCGTCTGCCTCAACGTGCCGTCTGGAAAAGGAAGTTCAGCAACGCACATCCGCACCCGCACTCACTTCCACCCCGCCACCCTCACCCGCCACAACCACCCGCAATCACGGCAACCACCCCTCAACCCGTCTCAGCCGCCCCGAACCACCCCCGGCCACCCCCAACCAGAGAAAGGCGCCCATGCCCAGCAGCCAGGAGAACCAGGGCCCGGCGGCCCCCGCCACCCCGCTCGGCGCGCCGCCCGCCGAAACGCCCGCCCAACTGCTCACCTTCGCGCGCGAGGACGTCCTGCCGCGCGTCCCGCTGCCGACCCTGGAGGAAAGCTGCGAGCGGTTCATCGACTGGTGTGCGCCGCTGCTCACCGCCGAACAACTGGCGGCCACCCGGGCCGAAGTCGCGGCCTTCGCCGCCGCTGACGGGCCCGGCCCGGTGCTGCACGCCGCACTGGCCGACTACGACGCCACCGAGGGCGTCCATAGCTGGCTCGACACCTTCTGGCCCTACCGCTACCTCGGCCGCCGCGACCGGATCGCGCTCAACGCCAACTTCTTCTTCCTCTTCCAGGACGACGGTCAGCCGCAGGTGGAACGGGCCGCCGGGCTGATCGTCGGCGCGCTGCACTACAAGCGGCTGCTCGACGCGGAACAGGTGCCTCCGCTCGTCCAGCGCGGCGTGCCGCAGACGATGGAGCAGAACAAGTACCTGTTCTCCGCGACCCGCGTCCCCGGCGCCGTCCAGGACACCGTGCGCGCCCCGTACACCGCCGACTGGCCGGGCCCCTCGCAGGCCAGGCACATCGTGGTCTTCCACCGCGGCCACCTGTTCCGCCTCGACGTGCTCGGCCAGGACGGCACGCCGCACAGCCTGGCGGACCTGGCCGCGGGGCTCCGCGCGGTACGCGAGATCGGTGCGGAACCGGCGGCCCCCGGCACCTCGGTGGGTCACCTGACCACCATGGCCCGTGCGGAGTGGGCCGCCGCCCGGGCGGAACTGCTGGCCGCGCACCCGGACAACGCGGCGGCGCTGGACACGGTGGAGACGGCGCTGTTCTGCGTCTGCCTGGAGGACGTCGCCCCCGCCGACGCGCACCAGGCCGGCGACGAACTGCTCTTCGGCGACCGCGGGAACCGCTGGTTCGACAAGGCGCTGTCGCTGATCGTCTTCGCCGACGGCCAGGCCGGCATCAACGTCGAACACTGCGAGCTGGACGGTACGACGATCCTCAGCTTCACCGACGCCCTGCTCGGCACGCCGGCCGAGGAACACGCCCGCGGCGCCGGCGCCCGCACCCAGGGCGCACCCGTACCGCACCGCATCGCGTTCAGCCTCGACGCACCGCTGCGCGCCACGATCCGCGCGGCGGCGGACGCCTTCGCCGCGTACGGCGCGCACACCGCGACCCGCACCGTGGCCTTCGACGACTTCGGCTCCCGGACGGCCAAGGCGCTGCGCATCTCGCCGGACGCCTTCGTCCAACTCGCGTACCAACTGGCCCACCAGCGCGCCAAGGGCCACCTCGGCGCCACCTACGAATCGATCGCCACCCGCCAGTACCGGCGCGGTCGCACCGAGGCGATGCGGGTGGTCACCCCGGAGATCCAGGCGTTCGTCGCGGCGATGGAGGACCCGACGGCCGGCGCCGACACCCGGCGCGCCGCGCTGCGCGCCGCCGCCGAGCGCCACGTGGCGCGCGCCCGGGAGTGCCAGGTGGGCCAGGCACCCGAGCAGCACCTGTGGGAGCTCGAACTGATCCAGCGCCGCCGGGGCGCGCAACTCGGCGTGCACGAACAGCCCGCGCTCTTCCGCAGCCCCGGCTGGGTGACCATGCGGGACGACTACCTGAGCACCAGTTCCGCCCCCTCCACCCACATCCAGTACTTCGGCTTCGGCTCCACCAGCAGCCGCTGCATCGGCGTCGCCTACGTCCTGCTCCCGGACCGCTTCCACGTCTACCTGAGCACCCCGCGCCCGGTGGCCGACCAGATGCACGCCTTCGCCACCGAACTGCGCCGGGCGGTGACCGAACTCCACGCCCTCCTGACGCCCACCACACCCACCACGGACCAGCTTCCGGCGGCCCCCGCCACGAACTGACGGGCCGGCCACCCGGCCCCCGCACGGCGGCCGGTCCACACGGGCCGGCCGCGGGCCCCGTACGAACCGGCCCGGGGCGTTACGCGCGCGTACGCGCGGTACGGCTGCACCACGCGGCACACACGCGGACCGGCTTACGCGCGCGTACGCGCGGAAGGAAGGAGGAGCAGACCTGCCGCCCCGCCCCACAGGCTCCGTACGGATGCGCCAGCGCGCGCACCCACCCGCGTACGCGCGCGAGGTGAGCCGCCGCCCCCCCCGGCCCCGCCGGGGCCGCAGGGATACCGCCCCGGCAACCGCACCACCACGCACCGCCGGCGGCCGTACGGACGGCCGCAAGGTGACGAGCGCACGAGCTGTGGGTTAATTTTGCTCCCGGAATACCTCCTATTCGATCATGCTCGTGCCCTTCAGCGGCTCGGAACCCAGACGGTTCGGGGCTCCGGCGGTGGCAGAACCCCGCGGCGGACGAAGGGCGTCCTCGGCCGGACGGGCCGGAGGTTCATCAGTCCACGGCCCCGCGGGCGGGCCGTGACGGCAGGAGCAGTGGGGTCTCACAGATGAAGATCGTTTTCCTGATCCACAATGCGTACGGCATCGGGGGGACCATCCGCTCCACGGTCAACCTCTCCGCCGCGCTCGCGGCCGGCCACGAGGTCGAGGTCGTCAGCGTGCATCGGGTCGCCGACGAACCGCAGCTCTCCTACGGCCCCCGGGTGCGCCTGACCTCGCTGATCGACATGCGCGAGGACAGCCCCACGTACGAGGGCGAGCACGAGCTGACGAAGCAGCCCAACACGATGTTCCCGGACAAGGGCGTCGACTTCGGCCGGCTGCACTACACCGCCCTGCACGACCAGCGCATCGCCGACTTCCTGACCGGCACCGACGCCGACGTGGTCATCGCGACCCGCCCCATCCTCAACGGCTACCTGGCCCGCTATGGCCAGCCGCACCAGGTCCGCATCGGCCAGGAGCACCTGTCGCTCGACGCACACAGCGACCAACTGCGCACCGACCAGAACACCGCCCTGCGCGACCTGGACGCCTTCGTGACGGTCTCCGAGGCGGACGCCCAGCAGTACCGCACGGCCCTGCCCGACGTCACCACCACCATCCTGGCCATCCCCAACGGCGTCCCGCGGCCCGCGGTCGAGCCCGCCACGCTGGACTCCCGGGTGATCGTGTCGGCCGGCCGGCTGGTCGCCGTCAAGCGCTACGACCGGCTGATCAAGGCGTTCGCCGCGGTCGCCACCGACTACCCGGACTGGACGCTCCGGGTGTACGGGCGCGGCCCCGAGCGCGCCAAGCTGCGCCGCCTGATCGACAACCTGGGCCTGTACGACCGGATCTTCCTGATGGGCGCGGTGTCGCCGATCGAGACGGAGTGGGCGAAGGGCGCCCTGGCCGCGGTCTCCTCCGACATGGAGTCCTTCGGCATGACCATCGTGGAGGCCATGCACTGCGGCGTCCCCGTCATCGCCACCGACTGCCCGCACGGCCCCGCCGAGATCATCAGCCACGGCGCGGACGGCCTGCTCGTCCCCCTGATCTCCGAGGGCTCGGCCACCGACGGCGGCGTGAGCGCGTACGCCCAGGCCCTGCGGACCCTGCTGTCCGACGACGCGCTGCGCCGCAAGCTCGGCGAAGGCGCGCTGACCAAGGCCGCCACCTTCGCCCCCGAGGTCATCGCCCGCCGCTACGAGGAACTGTGCACCAGCCTCGCCCCGGGCCGCGCCGGCACCCCGCGCGCCGGTCGCGCCGCCGCTCCCGCCGCTGCCGCCGGCCGGACGCCGGCCGCGGCCGACCAGGGCGCCGACCACGCGTCCGACCGCAAGGCCGCGCGCCCCGGTCTGCTCCGGCGGATGCGGGCAGCGCTGCGCGGCGACGAAGCGCCGGCGCCGGCCGCGGAGCAGGCGCCCACCGCCGCCGCGCAGGCCGCTGCGGGTGCCGCCGAGGCGCCGCGCCCCACCGCCCACGCCCGCTCCACCGCGGCCGGCGACATCACCGTCACCCTCGCCCACGTCCCCGCGGGCCCGCTCGACTTCGTCGCCCGGCTGCGCCGCGACCCCGAACGCCGCGAGGTCCGCGTCCCGGTCCCCGAGTCCGGCACCCCCGAGGTCCTGCTCGGCCACCGCGACCACGTGCTGGCCGAGGGCCGCTGGGACTGCTACGTGGCGCCGCGCGGCACCCAGAAGCGCACCCGCCTCACCGCCGCCCTCACCGAACAGGCCCGCCTCATCGGCGAGCCTCCCGCCCGCGCCGCCGACGCCCTCGCCCCCTGGATTCCCTACACCACCACCGACGGCTTCCTGGCCCTCCGCACCTGGCACCGCGCCGCCCACGCGGAGGTCACCCAGGTGGCCGTCACGCAGGAAGCGGCCACCCTCACCGCCCGCGTCCTGGCCCCCGCGAACGTCTCCCTGACCGACGCGACGGTGCGCGCGGCGGCCCGCGAAGGCGACGCGTACGACTTCACCGTCCCCGTCACCCCCCACCCCGACGGCCACTTCACCTTCGTCCTCCCGTACCGCGAGGCCCTCCAACGCCGCACCACAGAACACGACCTCTGGGACCTCACCGTCCACACCCCCACCACCCCGCCCATCCCCCTGGGCCGCATCACGGGCGACGTAGTAGACCGCAAGAAGACCGACTACGCCCCACCGGCCCTCCGCGAACACCCCACCCGCGGCACGACCCGCATCAAGCCGTTCTTCACGGTGAGCAACAACGTGGCGCTGAGTGCGCGGGATGAGGGGGAGGAGGAGTAGGACAGGAGGGCGCCGCCCCGCTCACGGCGCCCGCTGGGCGGCCGATGAGCGGGAGGAGCCGTCCCGCCCGGCACGGCGCAGCGCATCGGCCCCTGCGGACGGATGGCGGCGCCGTGCAGCGGGGCGGGCGGGGCAGGGGGGCGAAGTGGCGCTGGTCTTTCTCAACTACCGCCGGCAGGGCGGGGCCTATGCGGCGGCCCTGCTCGACGAACTGCTGATCGGACACTTCGGGCAAGGGCAGGTGTTCCGCGCAGCCCGGTCGATCGCCCCGGGGGCGGACTACGCGGAGGCCATCCTGACGGCGGTGGCCGAGTGCGAGGTGATGCTCGCGATCATCGATGAGGGCTGGGCGGCGGAACTGGGCGAATCCAGCACGTCCGGTGGCGGGGACAGTTGGGCCCTGCGTGAGATCGAAGAGGCGCTGAAGCACCGGCGGACGGTGGTACCCGTGCTTCTGTCCGGAGTTCGCAGCCTGGCCGGCGACGGGTCGCCCGGGCTGCTGGACGAGATGTCCCGGCGGCAGTACCTGAGGTTCGACTACCGAAACGTCCGACAGGACAGCGAGTTCATCGCCGAACAGTTGACGAGGGCCAGCCGGAAGATCCGGAACGCCCGACGCGGGCCCGACCGGTGCCGAAACGCGATCGGCAGGGTGGCCGGGTTCCCGCGCGCCAAGCCGTGAGCCCAGGCGAGCGCGCGGAACGGTCCGCGGCGCGGGCTCCAGCGCCGGCAGCAGGGATCAGGGAGGAAGGCGTTCCGCGGCCCGCCACCCCGCCAACACAACAAGCGGCCGAGGCAGGAACCACATCCTGGTTCCCACCCCGGCCGTCGTCAGGCCCGCGCTCCTCGTCGGGGAGCGCGGGTCCCGCTCCTTACAGGTCGAAGTACAGCTCGAACTCGTGCGGGTGCGGGCGGAGCTGGATGGGGTCGATCTCGTTCGTGCGCTTGTAGTCGATCCAGGTTTCGATCAGGTCGGCGGTGAAGACGTCGCCCTGCTGGAGGTACTCGTTGTCCGCCTCCAGGGCCTCCAGGACGGCCGGCAGGGAGGTGGGGACCTGCGGGACGTTGGCGTGCTCGTCGGGGGCGAGCTCGTAGAGGTCCTTGTCGATCGGCTCGGCCGGCTCGATCTTGTTCTTCACGCCGTCCAGGCCGGCGAGGAGGAGCGCGGCGAAGGCCAGGTACGGGTTGGACGAGGGGTCCGGGGCGCGGAACTCGACGCGCTTGGCCTTCGGGTTCGAGCCGGTGATCGGGATGCGCATGGCGGCGGAGCGGTTGCGCTGCGAGTAGACCATGTTCACCGGGGCCTCGAAGCCGGGCACCAGGCGGTGGTACGAGTTCACCGTCGGGTTGGTGAAGGCCAGCAGCGACGGCGCGTGCTTGAGGATGCCGCCGATGTAGTAGCGGGCGGTGTCCGAGAGGCCCGCGTAGCCCTGCTCGTCGTAGAAGAGGGGCTCGCCGCCGGACCACAGCGACTGGTGGACGTGCATGCCGGAGCCGTTGTCGCCGAAGATCGGCTTGGGCATGAAGGTGGCGGTCTTGCCGTTGCGCCAGGCGACGTTCTTCACGATGTACTTGAAGAGCATCAGGTCGTCCGCCGCGGCCAGCAGCGTGTTGAACTTGTAGTTGATCTCCGCCTGACCGGCGGTGCCCACCTCGTGGTGCTGGCGCTCGACCTGGAGGCCGGCCTTCTCCAGCTCCAGGGAGATCTCCGCACGCAGGTCGGCGAAGTGGTCCACCGGCGGGGCCGGGAAGTAGCCGCCCTTGTAGCGCACCTTGTAGCCGCGGTTGTTCTCCACCGCACCGGTGTTCCAGGCGCCGGCCTCGGAGTCGATGTGGTAGAAGGACTCGTTCGCCGCGGTGTTGAAGCGCACGTTGTCGAAGACGTAGAACTCGGCCTCGGGGCCGAAGAACGCGGTGTCCGCGATGCCGGTGGAGGCCAGGTACGTCTCGGCCTTCTTGGCGATGTTGCGCGGGTCGCGGCTGTACTGCTCGCCCGTGATCGGGTCGTGGATGAAGAAGTTGATGTTGAGCGTCTTGTCCCGGCGGAACGGGTCGAGGCGCGCCGTGCTCAGGTCCGCGCGCAGCGCCATGTCCGACTCGTGAATCGCCTGGAAACCGCGGATCGAGGACCCGTCGAAGGCCAGCTCTTCGGAGGGGTCGAACGCCGTCGCCGGGATCGTGAAGTGCTGCATCACGCCAGGCAGGTCGCAGAAGCGGACGTCCACGAACTTGACGTCCTCGTCCGCGATGAACTTCTTGGCGTCGTCGCCGTTCTGGAACACCAAATCCTCCTAGCCCGGCCGGAGAGCGGTCGGGGTTGCTTCGATCGCGCTGACCTGTGCGGTCTGAATCTGTACGGTGCTGCGCTGAACCCGACCATAGGTAGCCGGGATTTCCCGAGCATGACCCATTTGTTTCGCTGAGGTTAACCGGCGCGCGGGGCCGTCATGCCTGCTACTCCGAGGGTGCCGCGTACCCGCAGACCACGCCATCGGGCCGTTGGCCGACCCGCAGGGCCCGGTTGTCAGACCCGCGCAGTACCTTGGTGGGGTGGATAACAGGCAAGTACTCGGATCGTGGCTCTCCGGACCGCGTGCGACGGCCGAGCAGATGGGCGTCGACTTCGGCTACCGGGGTGAACGGCTGGGGCTGCCCCGCGAGGGCCGGGGCGCCATCGCGCCGCCCGGCCGACGCATGCTCGCCCTGCTCGTCGACTGGGCGCTGTGCATGCTCATCGCGTACGCCCTGCTGGCCGACCGGAACGCGACCTCGGCGGGGAACTGGGCCCTGCCGGTCTTCCTCGTGATGTCGGTGCTGACCGTGGGCACGCTCGGCTGCACCCCGGGCAAGATGCTGCTCCGCATCCGCGTGGTCGGCATCGACGGCAACCGCCTCTCCCTGCCGCGCACGCTGGTGCGCTGCGTGCTGCTGGGCGTGGTCATCCCCGCCGTCATCTGGGACCGCGACTCCCGCGGCCTCCACGACCGCATAGCGGGCGCCGTCCAGATCCGCATCTGACCGCGCTCCCGCCCCGCCCCGCGCCGTCGTTGCGGCCGGGGCGCGGATGTGTCCGTCACCCGTGTGCGACGCCCCCCCCGCGGGCCCGCACGACGACCGGCCCGCGGGGACGCGTCCGAGGTCTGCGTACCTCCGCGTACCGCCTGCGTGCGGAATCCGCGTACGTCCTCCGCGTACGGTCCGTGGCGCTGACGTGCGCCTCGCTGGCTGGCGGCTGGCTTGGCATTGGCTGACTGCGCGCGCGTGCGCGTACGTACGTGAAGGCGTAGGCGTACGGACACACAACCCGCAGCCTGTCCCCGGCCCAGGGCCAACGCGCGAGAGGGGTGGCCCGGACCTGTCGGTCCTGGTCACCCCTCTTGAGGTCGCGCCGCGGGGCTCGCCCGGGTCGGCCGGGAGCCGGTTCAGCGGCCCTTCGGCATGCGAATGTTCTTGGGCATCGGGCCCTTGGGGATCGGCATGTTCTTCATCAGGTCGCCGAGGGCCCTGAGCCGGTCGTTGACCACGGTCACCTGGGCGCCGGGCAGCACGCGCGGCAGCTTCAGCAGCTTGGTCCGCAGCTTGCTGATCGGGACCTCGCCCTCGCCGTCCCCGACCATCACGTCGTGCACCGGCACGTCGGCCACGATGCGCGCCATCTTCTTCTTCTCGGCGGCCAGCATGGAGCGCAGCCGGTTCGGGTTGCCCTCCGCCACCAGCACGATGCCGGCCTTGCCGACGGCCCGGTGGATGACGTCCTGGTTGCGGTTCATCGCCACGGCCGGCGTCACCGACCAGCCGCGCCCGACGTTCTCCAGGACCGCAGCAGCCGCGCCCGGCTGGCCCTCCATCTGCCCGAAGGCCGCCCGCTCCGCCCGTCGGCCGAAGATGATGGCCATCGCGAGGAAGGCCAGCACGAAGCCCAAGATGCCAAGCAGGATCGGATGGTCGATCCACAGACCGATCGCGAGGAAGACACCGAACGTGATGATGCCCACAGCCGCGACGACAAAGCCGACCTTCGAGTCGACCTTCTTGGTCATCTTGTAGGTCAGGGCGATCTGTTTCAGCCGCCCGGGGTTCTCGGATGTTTCCTTCCTCGCCATGTACGGCAGTTTACGTCGCCTGTGGCGTGCGGGTAGCCACGGCCTCCATCAGGTGTTCGGCCTCGCGCCGGTCCTTGGCGCGGCGCCGGTCCGCGAGGACCGCCGTCCAGGCGTTGCGCCGGGCGGTGCGCTGCCCGGGGCCCAGCAGCAGGCCCTCGACCGCCCGCAGGGTCGCGGCGACGGACGGGCGAAATGGCGGGCGTACGGGCAGGGCGAGCATGGTGGTGGTCTCCTCGGGGCGCGTGGTGTCCACGGATGCGTGCTGCTCCGCTACGGTCGCTCTTCGGTGTTAGCAGCGGGTTTCGGCCCGGTCAAACCGCGGGAAACGCCGATGCGGCCCGTACGGGCGCGTGGAAGTCGCAGGTCGTACGGGCCGCACGGGGGAGAGCCGAAGCGGCGGGCGGCCGGGCCGGGTGGGCCGCGGCGGCTCGGTCAGGCGGTCTGGGCCGGCACCGCGGCGTTACGCCGTTCGACGGCCTGCTGGTACAGCCGGCCCGCGCGGTAGGAGGAGCGGACCAGCGGGCCCGACATGACGCCGGCGTAGCCGATGGCGTCGGCCTCGTCCTTCAGCTCGACGAACTCGTGCGGCTTGACCCAGCGCTCGACCGGGTGGTGCCGCGGCGTGGGCCGCAGGTACTGGGTGATGGTGATCAGCTCGCAGCCCGCCTCGTACAGGTCGCGCAGGGCCTGGCTGACCTCGGCGCGCTCCTCGCCCATGCCCAGGATCAGGTTGGACTTGGTGACCAGGCCGGCCTCGCGGGCCTTGGTGATCACTTCGAGGGAGCGCTCGTACCGGAAGCCGGGGCGGATGCGGCGGAAGATCCGCGGCACCGTCTCGACGTTGTGGGCCAGCACCTCGGGGCGGGAGGAGAAGACCTCGGCGAGCTGCTCGGGCACCGCGTTGAAGTCGGGGATCAGCAGCTCGACGCCGGTGTCCGGCATCGCCGCGTGGATCTGGCGGACGGTCTCCGCGTACAGCCAGGCGCCGCCGTCCTCCAGGTCGTCGCGGGCGACGCCGGTGATGGTGGCGTAGCGCAGCTCCATCTGCTGGACGGACTCGGCGACCCGGCGGGGCTCGTCGCGGTCGAGCTCCTGCGGCTTGCCGGTGTCGATCTGGCAGAAGTCACAGCGCCGCGTGCACTGGTCGCCGCCGATGAGGAACGTCGCCTCGCGGTCCTCCCAGCACTCGAAGATGTTGGGACAGCCAGCCTCCTGGCACACCGTGTGCAGGCCCTCGGTCTTCACCAGTTTCTGCAACTGGTTGTACTCGGGACCCATCTTCGCCCGGGTCTTGATCCACTCGGGCTTGCGCTCGATGGGGGTCTGGCTGTTCCGGACCTCCAGGCGCAGCATTTTGCGTCCATCGGGTGCGACTGCGGACACGTCCGGCACTCCACTTCGCTTGGCGCGGCTTTCGAATCTTCGGCGAACACCAGGGTACGCCCGTACAACACGTGCTCTTCTGTCGAGACCAACCCGTGAGCTGCGGGGTGCATTCCGCTCGCGCGGAACAACGGGGCGGCGCCCTGGCCGCCCGGCAGCTACCCGGCGCGGGGCAGCGGCACGCTTTCGCCCAGCACGGCGGTCAGGTGCCGCTCGATCAGCGGCAGCACCTCGGCCACCGACACGTCCCGACCGAGTTCGTGGGAGAGCGAGGTCACACCGGCGTCCCGGATGCCGCACGGCACGATGCGGTCGAACGAGGTGTTGTCCGGGTTGCAGTTCAGCGAGAAGCCGTGCATGGTCACGCCCTTGGCGATGCGCACGCCGATCGCCGCCAGCTTGCGGTCCTCACGGCGCTGGCCCGCGTTGGACGGGGCGTACTCGGGGCCGTTCAGCCGGGCGTCGAACTCGTCGTCGGTCAGCCGCGGGTCGAAGTCCAGGCTCAGACCGCCGATGGCCGGGCGCTGCTCGACGGGGTCGCCGAGCACCCACACCCCGCTGCGGCCCTCGATCCGGGTGGTCTCAAGGCCCAGCTCCGCGCAGGTGCGCAGGAGGGCCTCTTCCAGCCGGCGCACGTGGGCGATCACGTCCACCGGGCGCGGCAGCTTGAGGATGGGGTAGCCGACGAGCTGGCCGGGGCCGTGCCAGGTGATCTTGCCGCCGCGGTCCACGTCCACCACCGGGGTGCCGTCCAGCGGGCGCTCGCTGTCCTCGGTGCGCCGCCCCGCCGTATATACCGGGGGGTGTTCGAGCAGCAGGCAGGTGTCGGGGATCTCGTCGGCGAAGCGGGCCGCGTGCACCTGGCGCTGCTGCTGCCACGCCTCCTGGTACTCGACGGCCTCCGCACCGAAGCCCAGGTGGACGAAGCGCAGCTCGCTCTGATCTCCGCTTGGCTGGGGAACCCCCATGGCAGCTCCTTCGAACACATTCGCAACCGTTGCGCCTCAGCCACTGTACGGCGGTGGCCGAGGCAGCCGGCACGCGGCCGTCCCGGCACCACGCCCGGCGCCGCCCCACCGCGCCGGGCGCCGGGGCGCAGCCGCCGTTTCGCCGCAGGTCGGGCGGTGGGAGGAGAGACGACGGCGGGGCCGGTACGGGGCTTCGCGCCGGTCAGGGAGCGTGAGGGGAGCGCCGCCACACGACGGCAGTGGTGGCCAAGGGGCTGCCAAGGGGCGGAGGAGAGCGCGGCGAGGGGTGCGCCGGTGGCACGGGCGTGCGAAGGGCGCGCCGAGCCGGAGCGCGGACGGGGGCGGGGGCGAGATCGAGCCGTGTCGGGAGCCGGTCGTGACGGGGGCGCGGGCGTGCCGCGCCGGAGGCCCGACGGAGGCCGGCGCAAGGCGGGATCGAAGCCTGAGGTGGGCGGCGCGCGCCCGCGGGGACCCGCGCGGGCCTGCAAGGGAGCAGGTCGGACGGCACATGCGCGTTACGTATCTCATCGCTTCTCACACGATCGGATGAATGTGGGGCGAAGGTGGCGAGGAGGGCACTGTCAACCGCTAAATTCACGCCGTTCCACAGAGCGATGCGATCCAGGGAGACCGGCAGGCTGATGACGGAACGATCCCCGCAGCACACCCCTAACCGTCAGCTCGCCGCGCTCATTTCCGAAGCCGGTTTCTCGCACGCCGGCCTCGCCCGGCGAGTGGACCAGCTAGGGCTTGAGCACGGCCTTGACCTGCGATACGACAAGACGTCGGTGACGCGCTGGCTGCGCGGGCAGCAGCCGCGCGGTACGACCCCGGCACTGATCGCCGAGGTCTTCACCCGGCGCCTCGGCAGACGGCTGTCTGCCCAAGACCTCGGCCTCGACGCATGTGCCCCCGTCTACGCCGGGCTGGAGTTCGCCTCCTCGCCCGAAGAGGCGGTGGACATCGTCAGCGGGCTGTGGCGGAAGGACTCCGGCAGCCACAGCGAACTACGGAAGATCGCCTTCACCCCGGCCGGCCTCGTGGTCCCGAGCCGGGACTGGCTGATCGGACGGGCCGACGAGCGCGTGGCGCGCGGCATGCCCGTCACCGCACGCCCCGCCCAGGGCGGTGCGGAGCCCCCGGGCCGGGTGGCCCCCGGCGGTGTCCGGCCCGGCGGCGCGCCCGCCGGTGCGGCCGGGCGCGGTGGCGCAACGGCAAGCCCGGGAACTGCGGGCGGCCAGGGCGGCGCAGCGGGTCCGGGCGGCGGGCAGCCGCTCGCCGGGGCGCCGGGCGCGGCCGGTTCCGTCACGGGCGTGGGCCACGCGCGCGTGCCGTTGCAGAACCGGGTGGCGGTGCCGCGCCAGCGGCTCACCGACCGCACCGACCGCGGCCCCGGCCATCGGGTGACCGCCGGTGACATCGCCGCACTGCGTTCGGTCGGCGAGCTGTTCCGGGCCCTGGACCACGCCTACGGTGGCGGCCACGCCCGGCAGGCCCTGGTGCGCTACCTGGAGCATGAGGGCGAACCCATGCTCCGCGGCAGCTACGGGGAGGCCATCGGCCGGCGGCTGTTCGCCGCCGTCGCCGATCTGACCCGGCTGGCCGGCTGGACCTCGTACGACATCGCGGCGCACGGTCTGGCACAGCGCTACTTCGTCCAGTCGCTGCGGCTCGCGCAGGCCGCGGGCGACCGGGCGTACGGCAGCTACGTGCTGGTCACGATGAGTCGGCAGGCCGTCTACCTGGGGCACGGGCGGGAGGCGGTGCAACTGGCGCGGGTGGCCCAGCAGGGCGTCGGTTCCGGGGCGCCGCCGGTCGTGCAGGCCCTGCTGCACGCGGCGGAGGCCCGCGGGCACGGGGTGCTCTCCGAGGCCCGCGCCTGCACGGCCTCGCTGGCCAGGGCGGAGCGGGCGCTGGAGACGGCGCGGCCGGGCGACGACGTGCCGCACTGGGCGCGGTTCTTCGACGAGTCGCAGCTCGCGGACGACTTCGGGCACTGCTACCGCGACCTCCAGCAGTACCGGGCCGCGGCCCAGCACGCGGAGCGCTCGCTCCAACTGCGCGGCACCGGGTTCGCCCGCAGCCGGGTCTTCTGCCGGGTGGTGCTCGCCACGGCCAGGCTCGGGCTCGGCGAGTTGGAGCAGGCGTGCGCGCTGGGCGCGGAGGCGGCGCAGCAGGCGTCGGAGATGCGGTCGGTGCGCGCGGTGGAGTACGTCCGTGACTTCGAGCGGCGGCTAGAGCCCTACCGGGACGCCGCTCCGGTGCGCGGCTATCGGGAGCGGGTGGCGGCCCTGGGGTGATTCCCGAACCCCGGGGGCCCCGCCCCCGCACCCGTGGGGAGCCCGGCTCCCCACATGACGAACGCCGAACGGGCGCAGCGCTCCGTTCGGCGTTCGTCTGTCGTACGCGCGCTCCCGCTTCTCGTACGCGCTCTCGTGCGCGCGTTGCCGCCTCTCGCGCCCGCTGCCGTCGGTGTGCTGCCGCCCCCCCGTGGGCGTTCTCGTACCCGCGCCGCCTCTCGGGCTCGTTCCCGTACGGGTGCTGTCGCCGCAGGGCGCGTACCACCGGCCGGCTAGGCCGCGGCGCTGAGCGGGGCCGGGTCGCAGCCCGGTTTGAGACCGAAGTCGCGCAGCACCTCCCGGGCCGCCCGCCGGCCCGAGTACAGGGCGCCCTGGGCCGAGCTGGTGTCGCGGTGGTCGCCGCACACGTACAGGCCGTGCAGCAGGCGCACCGGGCGGCGCAGGTCGTGGGGGGCCGGCATGGTCGGCACCGCCTGCGGGTCGTGGAAGGCGCCGAGCAGGGACCAGCCGGCCGTCGAGGTGGCGTAGACGCGGGAGAGCTGGCCGCGCACGGCGGTGTCCAGCGCCGCCGTCGGGGCCGTCGCGGCGGCGCCCAGGACGACCGCGGTGATCAGCGCCCGCCCGGCCGGGCTGCGCCCCGGGTCCACCTCGCTCGTCACCGCCGTGTAGGCGACGGGCCCGCGCCGGTCGCTGGTCAGGACGAGGGCGGGCTCGCCCAGCGGGGCGCCGTCGGCGGCGTAGTGCACCACCGTCACCGGGTGGAAGGCCGGCAGCCGCAGGCCGGGCAGCAGGGCGGCGGCTGCTTCGGCGCCGGTTGCCACCAGGACCGAGCGACAGCGCAGTTCGCCGTGCTCGGCCGTGGTCACCGAGGTGGTGGCCGCCGACAGGGCGCGTACCCCGGTGTGCACGGTGCCCGGCGGCAGTGCGGCGGCCAGCAGTTCGGGCACGGTGGCGGCGCCGCCCGCCGGTAGGCACAGCCGGCCCCGTGCGTAGCCGCGCAGGGCGAGGTCGGCGCAACGGCTTGAGGTGATCAGGTCCGGGTCGGCGAGCAGCGCGGTGAGCAGGGGGCGCAGGAAGCCGTCGACGGTGCGCGACGAGAGGCCGCGGACCGAGAGCGCCGCGGCGGCCGGGCGCTCGGGGCGGGCGAGCAGCCGGTGCGTGGGCACGGCGGCGAGGCGGCTGAGGGCCGCGCCGAGCCGGGCCTGGTCGAGCCCGCCGGCGCGCGGCGTGCGGGCCGCGGTGGCCAGCGCCCGGGCCGTGGCGAACGCGCCGCCCGTGCCCCGCGGCTCGCCGATGCGGTGCGTACGCCCCTCGCCGTGCACCAGGACGCCGGGCGAGAAGGGCCGCAGCGGCAGGTCGCGCAGGCCAGGGGTGCGGCGCAGCTCGGGGAAGGAGGTGTTGAGCAACTGGCCGGTGCGGTCCAGCCGGAATCCGTCCACCTCGTCGGTCGTCATGCGTCCGCCCACCCGGGGCTCGGCCTCCACGACCGTGACCGCGAGGCCGGCGCTGGTCAGTTGCTGGGCCGCGGCGAGGCCGGCGAGACCCGCTCCGACGACGACGACGTCCGTGTGGTGTGCACTGCCGAGCACGTGCCCCTCCCCGAGGTCGCTGCACCACGTCGGGGGCCTGATGCCCTCGGCTGGCGGTGAGGATGCGTGAACCGGACTCGACGGTAGAGAGAAATCCGGGCCCCGGCAGTCGCGCACCGACCGAGCACGGTCGCACGGCGGTCGCACGTCTAGCCGGTGACGCGGCCGGGCGGCCCGGGGCACCTGCGGTGACCTGGGCCCGCGACGGAGCGGGAGCGTGAGCCCCACCGCGGTGTGGCCCCGGGGCGCGATGGGGCCACACCGGCGTACGGGGCGGGGGTGCGCACGGTACGGGGCGCCGGTGCGCGGGCACGGGGTCGCCCGCACCGACGCTGCGGGCGGGGTGGGTACGGCGGGTGCGGCAGGGGGCGGTGCCCCAGGGGGGTGGGGGCGGCTCCGCCGGGGCGCCGGGGAGTGGCTCCGCGGCGGGGTGGGGCTCCGCCTGGGGTCGCTTTCCGGGCCTTCCGGGGTGGGGGCCCGGGCGTGGTCTCCGCGGCGTGCGGCTCCGGGTGGGTGTGGTCCCCGGGGACCTTGTGGTGTACGGCTCCGGGTGGGTGTGGTCCCCGGGGCCTCGTGGCGTACGGATCCGAGCGGGCGTGGTGCCGGGGTTGCGTACGGCCGTCGGCCGGGGGGCTCAGTGGTTGGTGGTCGGGGCCCGGTATCAGCGGTTCGACCAGGCCGCTTCGATCGCGCCGTCGATGTCCGGGTGGGCGAAGGAGAAGCCGGAGTCCAGCAGGCGCTGGGGGATGACGCGCTGGCTGCCGAGTACGTCGGAGGAGAGTTCGCCGAGCGCGAGGCGGAGCGCCGGGCGGGGCACGGCCAGCGCCGCGGGGCGGCCGAGCACCCGGCCCATGGCGGCGGTGACCTCGCGGTTGGTGACCGGGTTGGGCGCGGTCAGGTTCACCGGGCCCGCCAGCGACTCGGTCTCGATGATGTGCCGCAGGGCCGCCACCTCGTCGCGCAGCGCGATGAAGCTCCAGTACTGGTCACCGGAGCCGAGCCGACCGCCGAGGCCGAGCCGGAAGAGCGGGAACATCCGCCCCCAGGCGCCGCCGGCGCGCGCCACGACCAGCCCCGTACGCGCGTACGCGGTGCGGATGCCCGCCTCCACGGCAGGTTCGGCGGCCTCCTCCCACTCCTGGCACAGATCGGCCAGGAAGCCGTGCCCCGGCGGTGTGTCCTCGTCCACCCTGCGGTCCGCGGTGTCGCCGTAGATACCGATGGCGCTGCCGGAGACCAGTACGTCGGGCGGGGTGTCGAGGGACGCGACGGCCTCGGCGACGGCGGCCGTGCCCAGCACCCGGCTGTCCCGCAACTCCCGCTTGCGCGCCGGGCTCCAGCGCCGGTCGGCGATGCCCGCGCCGGCCAGGTGCACGACGGCCTGACAACCGATCAGCCCGGGCGCGTCCACCCACTGCCGGTGCGGGTCCCACTCCACCTCGTGGTCGGTCCGCGGGGCGCGCCGCACGAGGCGTACGACGTGGTGGCCGTCGCGGCGGAGGTCGTGTGCGAGCGCGGAGCCGACGAGGCCGCTCGCACCGGTGACTGCAATACGCATGCCCGCCATCCTGCCCCCGATCGGCGTCGGGATGTGTGGCGGCGGCCGAACGCGGCGCGGCGCGGCCCGCTGCGGCACGGCGGGGGCGCGGCACGGCGGGCCGGGCACGGTCGCCTGCGTTAATGGGCTGTCCGACGCGGGGTTCCGGATGGCACAGTGGCCGCCATGTCCGAGCCCGTTCCCGCACCTTCCGCCACACCGGGCGAACCGTCGCCGCCGGGCGCCGACGGCCCCACCGCCCGCACCACACCGACCACGGAGCCCCCGCGCCCCGCCCCGTCGCGCCCGGCGGCCGGCGACGGGGACGCCCCGCCGGCGCCGCGCCCCGCCGCCGCGGACGACGGCGCCGCGGGCTCCCTACGGGTGCGCCCCGCCCGGTGGGCCGACGACGAGGTGCTGGCCGCCATCGACCGGCGCATCTGGTCCACGCTGCACTCCGTACAGCCGCCGCCGCGCGCCCCGTTCGGCTCCTTCTTCGCCGACCACCACCCGCCGGCGCAGCACCTGGTGGCCGAGGTGGACGGCAGGGTGGCGGGATACATCCGGCTGTGCCCGCCGACGCCGCTCGCGTCCAACGCCCACGTACGGCAGATACAGGGGCTCGCGGTGGAGGAGTGGGCCCGTGGGCGCGGAGCGGCGCGCGCCCTGTTGCGCGCGGCGTGCGCGGAGACCAGGCGGCAGGGCGCGTCCCGACTGACCCTGCGCGTCCTCGGTCACAACGCGGCGGCGCGCCGGCTCTACGAGGCCGAGGGGTTCGTGGTCGAGGGCGTGCTGCCCGGGGAGTTCCTGCTGGCCGGCGCGTACGTGGACGACGTGCTGATGGGGCGGAGCGTCTAGCGGCGGCGGGGTCAGCCCGCGCCGCCGTCGCGGAAGCGGGCCCACAGCCGGGGGAGGCGCTCCGCGAGGGCCTTCTCGTCGGTCAGGTCCAGGGGGGTCCCGGCGGGTTCGTCGGCCGGTTCCGGGAGGCCGAGGTCCGGCGTCTCGGCCCCGGTGAGCTGCTCGTACGCCTCGTCGGCCGCGTACCCGAGGTCCTCCGCGTCGCCGTCCGTACGGGGGTCGAAGTCCCCGACGAGGTCGGCGAGGTCGTCGGGGTCGTACAGGGCCCCCTCGAAGACCTCCCGGCCCTGGCCGATCAGCCAGCAGCGGAAGTCCTCGAAGACGTCCTCGCTCGGGTCGGTGAGGAGCACGGCGGCGGCGCCCCACAGGTCCCAGTGGTAGGCGCGGTTGTAGCGCGCCTCGAAGTGGCGGGCGAAGTCGGTCACGGCGTCCGGGTCGAGTTGCACCAGCCGGTCGATGAGCAGGTCCGCCTGCGCGTCGGGGTCGCCGTCGGCGGCCTCGCGCGAGGCGTCGATCAACGCCCAGAACTCCGTCTCGTCCATCACAGGGACCAGCATCGGCCCTGTCCGGTGGCCGTGCACGCCGAGCAACCCGGATGCTGCTGTGTCGTTACCGCACCCGGGCCGGTCCGTTATGCGCCCGCTCGGGTGGGGGCCGGGGCGTGGTCGGCGGGCGGCCGGCGGCCGGGAGCGGAAAACTCGTCGTAGCCGCGCCGCAATCACGACAGGAGATGACCGCTTTCTTCGGCACAGTCGTGCGCGGCCCGCTTCGGGGCCTGGACGAAAGGGACATCTGACGTGGAGACCGAGGGCGTACGCACCCTGACGGGCAAGGTGGCACTGGTCGCGGGCGCGACCCGGGGCGCGAGTCGGGCCATCGCCGTGGCGCTGGGCGGGGCGGGGGCGACGGTGTACGTCACCGGCCGCACCTCGCGCGAGGCGGCCGGCGCCGGAACCGCCCTGAGCGAGGTGGGGCGGGCCACCGAGACCATCGAGGAGACGGCGGAACTGGTCACGGCCGCCGGCGGCACGGGCCTGGCCGTCCGCACCGACCACCTCGAACCCGACCAGGTACGCGACCTGGTGCGGCGCATCGACGCGGAACACGGCCGGCTCGACATCCTGGTGGTGGGGGTCTGGGGCGGCGATCGGCTGATCGAGTTCGACACCAAGGCGTGGGAGGTGGACCTGGAGAAGGGGCTGCGCATGCTGCGCCTGGGCATCGACACGCACCTGATCACCCAGCACTTCGCGCTGCCGCTGGTCATCAAGGAGCCCGGGGGACTGGTGGTGGAGGTGACGGACGGCACGGCCGACTTCAACCGGACCTACCGGAACAACCTCTTCTTCGACATCACCAAGAACGTGCCGATCCGGGCCGCGTTCGGGATCTCGGAGGAGCTGAAGGAGTACGGCGGTACGGCGGTGAGCCTCTCGCCCGGATTCCTCCGCTCCGAGGAGATGCTCGACCACTTCGGCGTGACCGAGGCGACCTGGCGGGACGCGGTCGAGCAGGAGCCGCACTTCGCCATCGCCGAGTCCCCGGCGTACATCGGCCGCGCGGTCGCCGCACTCGCCGCCGACCCGGACCGGGCCCGCTGGACCGGTGCCTCGCTCTCCAGCGGTCAACTGGCCAAGGTCTACGGGTTCCGCGACACCGACGGCTCCCAACCGGACGCCTTCGGCTACTTCGAAGACGTCGTCTTCGGCGGCCGGGACGGCCGGGCGGAGGACTATCGGTAGGGGCCCGCCGGCCGTCGGGGGCTGCTGCCGGGTGCTGGCAGCGTGGGCATCGGCGGTTCTTGACTTCCGCTCCCCGGGCTAAAGCCCGGGGAGCGGAAGTCAATCCACCGCGTCGTACAGCGCGGCGGCGCGCGCCAGGGCCGCCGCCATCCGGGCGCGGAGCTCCGGCGGCTCCAGGACCTCGCACTCCGGGCCGAGCCTGAGCAGTTGCTCGTACGCGACGTCGAAGGTCTCCACGGGCAGGGTCACGGTGGTCCAGCCGCGGGCGTCGGGGGTGGGGGACGCGGCCAGTGATTCGCGGGCGGAGAGCGGGTCGGTGGCGAGCGGCAACAGGCGTACGCCGCGCTCCGTGAGCCGCAGGATGACCTCGTTGCGCAGGATCGAGCGCAGGAAGTCCGCCGCGCGCTCCGCCCAGAAGTCGGGCAGGGCGAAGTCCCGGTCACGGGTGAAGTGTTCCCCGGACGGCTCCACCGCGGCGAACCGGTCGACCCGGTACACCCGCCACGACGCGTCCACCCGCGCCGCCAGATACCAGACGCCCGCCTTGAGGACGAGCCCGTACGGCTCCAGCACGCGCTCCACCTCGGTGCCGCCGCGGCGGTAGCGGCCGAGGAGGCGACGGTCGTCCCACACCGCGTCGGCGATCTCGGGGAGCAGCGGCGGGGAGTCCGGCTCGTGGTACCAGTTCGGGGCATCGAGGTGGAAGCGCTGGGCCGCGCCGTCCGCCGCGTCGCGCAACTCGGGCAGCAGGGCCGCCGAGACCTTCAACCGGGCCGCCGAGGCCGCGTCGGCGAGCCCCATCTCGCGCAGCGCCGAGGGCACCCCGGAGAGGAACAGCGCCTCCGCCTCGGCCCGGCCCAGGCCGGTGAGCCGCGTGCGGTACCCGCCGACCAGCCGGTACCCACCGGCCCTGCCGCGGTCGGCATAGACCGGGACACCGGCCTCGGACAGCGCCAGCACGTCCCTGGCCACCGTCCGCTCGGACACCTCCAACTGCTCCGCCAACTCGGCCCCCGTCATCGAGGCCCGGGACTGGAGGAGCAGCACCATCTTGATCAGTCGGGCCGCGCGCATGGGGTCATCATGCCCGCGGCCACTGACAGTCGCCGCCCTGGCACCGGGCGGGGGCCGGTTGGCGGGCCCACGCGGCGTCCGGTGGCCGGTCCCGCCAGGCCACCCGCCACCCCGCGCTCCCCGCTCCACGCGGGCGCGGGGCAGGGAGCGCGGACGGTGGCGTACGGGCCGGTCAGAGGCCGTACCGCTCCCTGGCCTCGCGCACCGTCTCCGGCTTGACCTCGCCGCGCTTGGCGAGTGCGGCCAGCGCTGCGACGGCCACCGACGGGGCGTCCACGCCGAAGTGGCGGCGGGCGGCCTCGCGGGTGTCGGAGAGGCCGAAGCCGTCCGTGCCGATCGACGACCAGTCCTGCTCCACCCAGGGGGCTATCTGGTCGGGGACCGACCGCATCCAGTCGCTGACGGCGAGGACCGGGCCCGGTGCGCCAGCCAGGGCACGGGTGACGTACGGGACCCGATCCTCGCCCTTGAGCTGCGCCGCGTCACAGGACAGGGCGTCGCGGCGCAGCTCGGTCCAAGAGGGTGCCGACCAGACGTCGGCGGCGACTCCCCAGTCCGCGGCCAGCAACTGCTGGGCCTCAAGGGCCCAGTGGATGGCCGTGCCGGAAGCGAGGAGTTGCAGGCGCGGTGCGTCACCTTCGGCGGTGGGCACTGCGGTGGGGGCCGCGCCGGCGGGCGCCGGGAGGGCGTCGGCCGGGCGGTAGCGGTAGAGGCCCTTGAGGATTCCCTCTTCGACGCCGGGCGGCATCGGGGGCTGCACCTTGGTCTCGTTGTAGACCGTCAGGTAGTAGAAGACGTCCGGGTCCTCGCCGGGCGAGGGGCGGTACATCCGGCGCAGCCCCTCCTTGACGATCACCGCGACCTCGAAGGCGAACGCCGGGTCGTAGGAGAGCGCGGCGGGGTTGGTGGAGGCGATCAGATGGGAGTGGCCGTCCGCGTGCTGGAGCCCCTCGCCGGTCATCGTCGTACGGCCCGCGGTCGCGCCGATGACGAAGCCGCGCCCCAACTGGTCGGCCAGCGCCCAGAACTGGTCGGCCGTGCGCTGCCAACCGAACATCGAGTAGAAGATGTAGAACGGGATCATCGGCTCGGCGTGCGTGGCGTACGAGGTCGCCGCCGCGGTGAAGTCGGCCAGCGAGCCGGCCTCGGTGATGCCCTCGTTGAGGATCTGACCGTTCCTGGCCTCCTTGTAGTACAGGAGTTGGTCACGGTCGACCGGCTCGTACGTCTGGCCCACCGGGGAGTAGATCCCGGCCGAGGGGAAGAGCGACTCCATGCCGAACGTGCGGGCCTCGTCGGGGACGATCGGCACCCAGCGGTGGCCGGTCTCCTTGTCCCGCATGAGGTCCTTCACCAGCCGGACGAACGCCATGGTGGTGGCGATCTCCTGGGTCCCCGAGCCCTTGTACAGCGCTTCGAACGGCTTGTCCGCCGGCGCCGGCAGCGGCTTTGCAACCACCTTGCGGGCCGGGGCGGGGCCACCGAGCGCGGCCCGGCGCTCGCGCAGGTAGCGCACCTCGGGGGAGTTCTCGCCCGGGTGGGCGTACGGCACCAGCTCGTCGCTGAGGGCGCTGTCCGGGATGGGCAGTTCGAGCAGGTCCCGCATGGCGCGGAACTCCTTGCCCGTGAGCTTCTTCATCTGGTGGTTGGCGTTGCGCGACTCGAAGCCGGGGCCCAGTGTGTACCCCTTCACGGTCTGCGCCAGGATCACCGTCGGGGCGCCGCTGTGCTCGACCGCCGCGCGGTACGCCGCGTACACCTTGCGCGGCTCGTGGCCGGCGCGCGAGCTCTGGAACAGTTCGAGCAGCTTCGCGTCGGTCAGCTCCCGGCCCAGCGCGGCGAGCGCCGGGTCGGCACCGAAGAAGTGGTCACGCACGTACCCCGCGTCGCGCGTGGCGTACGTCTGGAACTGGGCGTCCGGCACCTCGCGCAGCCTGCGCAGCAGCGCGCCCTCGGTGTCCCTGGCCAGTACGTCGTCCCACGCGTGGCCCCACAGCGACTTGATGACGTGCCAGCCGGCGGCGCGGAACTGGGCCTCCAGCTCCTGCACGATCTTGAAGTTGGGCCGCACCGGGCCGTCGAGGCGTTGCAGGTTGCAGTTGACGACGAAGGTGAGGTTGTCCAGGCCCTCGCGGCCGGCCAGCGCCAGCGCCGCGGTCGCCTCGGGCTCGTCCATCTCGCCGTCGCCGAGGAAGGCCCACACCCGGGAGCGTGAGGTGTCCTTGATGCCGCGGTGCTCCAGGTAGCGGTTGAACCGGGCCTGGTAGATGGCCGACAGCGGGCCGAGGCCCATCGAGACGGTGGGGAACTCCCACAGCCAGGGCAGCCGCCGCGGGTGCGGGTAGGACGGCAGGCCGGGCACGTCGCCGCTGCCCGCCTCCTGCCGGAACCGGTCGAGGTGCGCCTCGGTGAGCCGGCCGTCGAGGAACGCACGGGCGTAGATGCCGGGCGACGCGTGGCCCTGGAGGTAGAGCTGGTCGCCCGACTGGTCACCCTCCTTGCCGTGGAAGAAGTGCTGGAAGCCGGTCTCGTAGAGCCAGGCGACGGAGGCGTAGGTGGCGATGTGGCCGCCGAGGCCGAGCCGCGAACCACGGGTGACCATCGCGGCGGCGTTCCACCGGTTCCACGCCGTGATCCTGGCCTCCATCGCCTCGTCACCCGGGTACGCGGGCTCGGCTGCGGTGGGGATCGTGTTGACGTAGTCCGTCTCCAGGAGCAGCGGCAGGCTCGGGGTCCCGGTCTGCGCGGCGTGCTCCAGGGTGCGGCGCAGCAGGTACCCGGCGCGGTGCGGCCCGGCGGCCTTGGCCACGGCGTCGAGGGACTCGCGCCACTCGGCGGTCTCCTGCGGGTCCCGGTCCGGGAGCTGGTCGAGCTGACTGTACGGCGGGCGTACGGCGTCGGGCATGAGGAGCCCCTTTCCGGATTCCGGACGAAGTGAGCGAAGGCGGCAGGCAGGGCCGGGTCGCGCCCCAGCACCGACGATAAGACGCTGATCGATGATCGATCAATGATTCCCGGGCGAAACCGCAAAAGTCGGCACGCGGTGTCGCAATGCCCGGCACGGAGTGCCGGAATTCTTGGGCTGAGGAGGGGGATCGGTGGACGGGGCGCGTGGATTGAGTGGGTTGAGCGCGTTGCTTGGGCTGGGTGGTTGGGCGGGGTCAGCGGGCGGTTCTGACCAGGCCCCATTCGTAGGCGGCGATGACCAGGTGGACCCGGTCGCGGGCGTCGAGCTTGGTGAACAACCGCGCGACGTGAGCCTTGGCGGTGGCGACGGCGATGCCCAACTCGGCGGCTATCTCGGCGTTGGACAGGCCCCGGCCGACCAGGGTGAGCACCTCGCGCTCCCGGTCGGTGAGGACGGCCGGGGCCCGGGACGGCGTCGGCTCCGGGCGGTCGGCGAACTCCTCGATCAGCCGCCGGGTGACGCTCGGCGCGATCAGTGCGTCGCCGGCCGAGACCACCCGGATCGCCTCCAGGATGCTGTCCAACGCCATGTCCTTGACGAGGAACCCGCTGGCCCCGGCGCGCAGCGCCGCGTACACGTAGTCGTCGTCATCGAAGGTGGTGAGGATGAGGCTGCGGACGCCCGGGTGGTCGGCCGTGAGCCGACGGGTGGCCTCGATGCCGTCGAGTTCGGGCATCCGGATGTCCATCACGACCACGTCGGGAGTGACCTCGGCGGCCAGCCGCACGGCCTCGGCGCCGGTCGCCGCCTCGCCCACCACCACGATGTCGGGCGTATCGGCCATCAGGACCCGCAGCCCGGCCCGTACCAGGGGCTGGTCGTCGGCCAGGACGACGCGCACGCTCATCGCGCCACCCCCGGCGCTGCCGCCGCCCCGTCCGCTGCCGCCGCGCTCGGGCCGGTCGCCCCGGCAGGCACCGGCAACTCGGCCGTCACCGCGAACCCGCCGCCCGGTCGGGGGCCCGCCGAGAACAGGCCGCCCAGCAGGCCGACCCGCTCCCGCATGCCGATGATCCCCAGGCCGGCACCGGGCTCGACCGTGCCACCGCGGCCGGCGTCGGTGATCTCGACCGCCACCGCCGCCTCCCGGTAGGCGACGGTCACCCGGCAGGTGTCGGTCCTGGCGTGCCGGATCACGTTGGTGAGCGCCTCCTGCACGATCCGGTAGCCCGCCAGGTCGATGTCGGGCGGCAGCGGCGTGCGCTCGCCCGCCCACCGCACCTCGACCCGGACGCCCGCGTCCGCCGTCGTCGCGGCCAGCCGGCCCAGGTCGGCCAGGCCGGGGGCGGGCTCGCGGGGGCCCACCGCGCCCTCGGTGTCCGACTCGCCGCGGCGCAGCGCGACCAGGGTCCGCCGCAGTCCGGCGAGCGTCTCCCGGCTGGTGGCCTCGATGACGGAGAGGGCCTTGCGCGCTTCGGCGGGCTGGGTGTCGATGACCCGGCTGCCGACGCCCGCCTGGATGGCGATCACGCCGATGCTGTGCGCGATCATGTCGTGCAGTTCGCGGGCGATGCGCAGCCGCTCGGCGGTGACGGCCCGGGCCGCGGCCTGGTCGCGCAGGGCCGCGGCGTGTTCGCGGCGCTCGCGCAGCGTCCGCCCGATCGTCCAGGCGATCACCACGGCCAGCGCGCACAGCGCCAGGGCATTGAGGGTGTCGTCGCTGGCGAGCATCCCCACAGACGCCGCGGTGACCTGTGCGTACAGGGTCAGTGCCGCCATCAGCAGGCTTGTCTGCCCCGGTCTGTGCGCCGCCAGGTAGCCGAGTGCCACGTCGCCCACCAGGATCAGCCAGTAGACGGCGGGCCACGTGAGCTCCGACGCCGTCGAAGCGGCGACAGTACCCGTCAGTATCAACAGCAGGGCCGGCACCGGGCTGCGCCGCAGCAGCCACCACGGGAGGGCCGTGGCGGCGAGCAACAGCGTGATCCGCGTCGCCGCCGCATGGCGCGGTACCTCCTGCACCGCGGCGAACAGCGCCACCGGGTGCAGCAGCGCCGCGCCCCAGACCAGCGCCGTCCGCACGGCGGGCCGGACGCGCTTGCGCGGCTCAGCGGGCGCGGACCCCGCGGCGCCGTCCGGTCGGGGCGGGCGGCTGCGCCCGCGGCGCGCGGTGATGGGCATGGCGGGATCGTACGGGCCCCGCCGCGGCGCGGCATCGGCCCGGAGGATTACGCCCGTGGGCTACAGCCGGCGTACCCCGTTGCCGTCCGTGGCCCGATGCCTCGGGGGGCCGGGGCGCGGCATCGTGGACCCTGCCCACCCGCCGGGACCCGGGCCCGGAGCGGGGTGTGGGCGGGCCGCTGCGGTCGGGGGGTCGCAGCGTGCCCGCCGGTCCCCGCCCGGCCACCCGGAGCGGGGCGGGGGCCGGGGTTGGGGCGGGGCTGGCCGGGGCGGCGGGGAGCTGGGCGGCGCCGCCACCCACCGGCCCTCGCCCGCCCGGCCACGGAACCTTGTCACCCACGAGCAGCAGGAGGACGGGACGTGCACATGCTCTGGTTACTCCTCACGGCGGTCACCGCCGTGAGCCTGGTCCACTGTGGGCCCGCCTGCCGCGGTCGCCCCCGGCCGGTGGAGGCCGCCCGCCCACCTCGGACCGGTGCCGCGGGCCCGGGCGCCGGGGCGGATCGCCCAGCCCCATCCGGTGCACGGCCCGAAGCCGGTGACGGCGCGCCACCGGCGTCGCGCCGCGGCGCGGCCGACCCGGCGAACAGGGCGCCGGGGGACGGGGCGTTCGGGGAGGAGCGGTGACCTCGGGGGTCGCCGCTGCGACGGGACCGGCACGAGGGACGGGGCGGGCGGCGCCCGCTGCTCAGCCGCCGCGGCCGGTCGTTGCCCGGGCCCGTGCGCGGGGCACCAGGGGAGTTCAGACCCGCGGTGCGCAGCTCAGGACGTGGGTGCGGATGAGTTCGCCGATGCGGGGGTCGCGTCGGCGGAAGGCGTCCACCAGGTCCTGGTGTTCCTGCGCGTGCGAGCGCGGTTCCGGGCTCAGCCAGCGGATGGACAGCGTCGTCCACACCTCGACGCCCAGCGACTCCCAGGTGTGCAGCAGGACGCTGTTGCCGGCGGCCCGTACGATCTCGCGGTGGAAGGCGACGGTGTGCCTGACCTGGGCTTCTCCGTCCGGGGCGCGGTCCGCCTCGCACAGCGCCGCCACCTCGCGCTCCAGGGCCGTGGTGTCGTCGGCCAGCCGGTCGGCGGCCAACTCCGCGGCCACCTGCTCAAGCCCGGCCCGGACCGGATAGCTCTCCTTCAGGTCGGCGGCGGTCAGACTGCGTACGCGAACGCCCTTGTTGGGTGCCGATTCGATCAGCCGTAGGGACTCCAACTCGCGCAGCGCCTCGCGGACCGGGGTCTGGCTGACCTCCAGTTCGACGGCGATGTGGCGCTCCACGATCCGCTCGCCCGGCTGCCAGCGTCCGCTGATGATCCCCTTCAGGATGTGCTCGCGGATCTGCTCGCGCAGCGAATGGACGACGGGCGGGGTCATGGTGGTGCCCTACCTTTCCGGAGTGGGTTCAGGCACCGTGCGCTGGACGGGGGGAGGGCACGGTGAACGACGGCCATTATCTCGGTAACGGGGCCCCGGGGACCCCGCGGCGGCCCGGCACGGGCCTTGAGCGGCCCCGGGGCGCGTGACGACGGCCCGGCGACACCCGGCAGTGGCCCCGTACGGCGAGGCCCGCGAGCGAGGCCGCCGTACGCCACATCGCCCCCTGCCCCTGCCGCCCCCGCGTGACGTCGTCCCACCAGCCGCCCTCCGCCGCGGACCGGCCCCGCCCCGTCCACACCCGGCTCCCCGCTCCCGCATCCCACAAACAGCCGCCCCACCAAACAACCCGAACACGCCAGCGGCCCCGGTCCACCGAAGTGGGCCGGGGCCGCCGGGTCACTGCTTGGCTACCGCGTCAGCGGTGATGTTCACAGGCCGAGCTCGACCTCGAACTCACCGGCCTCCAGGATCGCCTTCACGGCACCGAGGTAGCGGGCGGCGTCCGCGCCGTCCACCAGGCGGTGGTCGTAGGAGAGCGTCAGGTAGGTCATGTGACGGACGGCGATGGTCTCGCCCAGCTCCGGGTGGTCGATGACCACGGGGCGCTTGACGGTCGCACCGATGCCGAGGATGCCGACCTGGTTCGGGGGCACGATGATCGTGTCGAACAGCGCACCGCGCGAGCCGGTGTTGCTGATCGTGAACGTCGCGCCGGCCAGGTCGTCCGGGCTGATCTTGTTGGCCCGGACGTTGCCCGCGAGCTCCGCCGTCTTACGGGCGATGCCCGCCAGGTTCAGGTCGCCGGCACCCTTGATGACCGGGGTCATCAGGCCCTTCTCGGCGTCCACCGCGATGCCGACGTTCTCCACGTCGAAGTACGTGATGGTGCCTTCGGCTTCGTTGATCCGCGCGTTCACGGACGGGTGGGCCTTCAGCGCCTGGACCGCGGCCTTGACGAAGAACGGCATCGGCGAGAGCTTGACGCCCTCACGCTGCGCGAACGCGTCCTTCGCCCGGGCCCGCAGCTTCATGATCTTGGTGACGTCCACCTCGACCACGCTGGAGAGCTGCGCCTGCTCGTGCAGGGCCTTCAGCATGTTGTCGCCGATGACCTTGCGGATGCGCGGCATCTTGACGGTCTGGCCGCGCAGCGGCGACGCCTCCAGGACCGGGGCCTTCGGCGCGGCGGCAGCGGCCGGCGCCGGAGCGGCCTGGGCGGCCTTGGCGGCGGCAGCGGCGTCCACGACGTCCTGCTTGCGGATGCGACCGCCGACGCCGGTGCCCTTGACCGTGGCCAGGTTGACGCCGCTCTCCGCGGCGAGCTTGCGCACCAGCGGAGTGACGTACGCACCCTCGGCGTCAGCAGCGGCGGGCGCCGCGGCCGGAGCGGCGGCGGGGGCCGGCGCGGGGGCGGCCGGAGCCGGAGCCGGAGCGGGCGCCGGG
>NZ_JBLIWA010000044.1:0-58869 GCF_047525675.1 Streptomyces sp. 796.1
CGGCCGGACCGCGCCCCGTTCCGACCACCCTGCCGGCGGGACCGGCAGCGCCGGCAGGCCCGGCCGAGGTGCGGGCCGGCTCGGTGAGCCTGCGCCCGGTGGCCGAGATGGCCGCCGACATGGCGCGCACCGACACGGCCACCTTCGCCGTCGAACCGCGAGTCACCCTGCGCCCGCTGGCCGGCGCGGCTTCCGCGCCGGCGGCCCAGCCGGCCACCCGACCGGCCCCCGAGCCGGCCGCGCCCGAGGTCGCACGGGTGGCCCCGCAAGCAACCGCACCGGCCCCCGCGCCGGCCGCCCCCGTCACACCTGTCGCCCCGGCCCCGGACGCGCGACCGGCCGCTGAAGGTGCGCCGGAAGGGTTGCTTGAGGCGTTGCAGGAGAGCCTGGCGCGTGAGTTGTTCGTGGAGGTCGAGGAGATCGACGCGGACCGCAGCTTCACCGAACTCGGTCTGGACTCGGTCGTCGGCGTGGAGTGGGTGCGCGCCGTCAACTCCGAGTTCGGCACCTCGGTGAGTACGACGAAGATCTACCAGTACCCGAACGTCAGGGAGTTCGCGGCCTTCCTCGCCGCCGAACTCGCCGCTGTCGCACCGGCCGCCCAGCCGGCGCCTGCCCCCGCGCCGGCCCCGGCTCCGGTGGCCGCCCCGGCACCCCGGCCGGCGGCTGCACCCGCCGCACCAACGCCGGCGCCGGCGCCCGTACCGGCTCCCGCCCCCGCGCCGGCCGTCCGGCAGGTCCCCGTGGCTGCCGCCGAAGGGTTGCTTGAGGCGTTGCAGGAGAGCTTGGCGCGTGAGTTGTTCGTGGAGGTCGAGGAGATCGACCCGAGCCGCAGCTTCACCGAGCTCGGTCTCGACTCGGTCGTCGGCGTGGAGTGGATTCGTGCGGTGAACGCGGAGTTCGGGACGTCGGTGAGTACGACGAAGATCTACCAGTACCCGAACGTCGCGGAGTTCGCCGACTACCTCGCCGGTGAGCTCCCCGCGTCGGACGACGACGACCTCGATGAGGTCCTCGCCAAGGTCTACGAGGGCGAGATCGATGTCTGGCAGGCCGAGGCCCGCCTTTCCGCCCAGGGCAAGGAGGCATGAGCCGATGAACCGCCAGGACATTCTGGCCGCGCTGCGTGCGAAGCGGCTGACCCCCGACGAGGCCCGCAGGCTGCTGCGGGGCGAGGCCGCCGCCGCACCGCAGCCCGCCCGCGCCGAGCAGGCCCCCGCGACCCCGCAGCCCGCGCCGGCGCGGCCCGTACCCACCCAGCAGGCCGCCGCCTCCGCGCAGCAGCCTGCACCCACCCAGCCCGCACCCGCGGCCGATGCGGCCCGGCCGTCCCCGATCGCCGTCGTCGGCATGTCGGGCCGCTACGCCACCGCCCAAGACCTGGACCAGTACTGGGAGTTGCTGGACCAGGGGCGGGACGGCGTACGCGAGATCCCCGCGCACCGCTGGGACATGGAGCGCTACTACGACCCCAAGGTGGGTCAGGAGGGCTCCATCTACTGCCGGTGGATGGGGCTGCTCGACGACATCGACGCGTTCGACTCGTTCTTCTTCGAGATCTCCCCCTCCGAGGCGGAGATGATGGACCCGCAGCACCGCATCTTCCTGGAGGAGGCGTACCGCGCGTTCGAAGACGCCGGCTACTCGCGCCAGCGCCTGGACGGCAGCAACTGCGGCGTCTACCTCGGCCTCGCCAGCAGCGACTACTACACGCTGTGCCACGACGCGCTCCAGGAAGGCGAGGACCTGCCGAGCGTCACCAGCGTCAGCAACGCCATCGCCGCCGGCCGGCTCGCCTACTTCCTCAACCTCAAGGGCCCCGCCCTCACGGTCGACACGGCCTGCTCGTCCTCGCTGGTCGGCGTGCACCTGGCCGTCCAGGCCCTGCAACGCGGCGAGATCGACATGGCGCTGGCCGGCGGCGCCTCGCTCTACCTGAGCCCCGAGTCGTACATGCACATGTGCGCGGCCGGCATGCTCTCCCCGGACGGCCGCTGCAAGACCTTCGACAACGGCGCCGACGGCTTCGTGCCCGGCGAAGGCGCCGGGGCCGTGGTCCTCAAGCGGCTGGCCGACGCCGAGCGCGAGGGCGACCAGATCCACGGCGTCATCACCGCCAGCGGCATCAACCAGGACGGCCGCACCAACGGCATCACCGCCCCCAACCTCGGCAGCCAGATCGAACTGGTCCGCGCCGCCTACGAGCGGCACGGCATCGACCCGGCGACCATCAGCTACGCCGAACTGCACGGCACCGGCACCAAGCTCGGCGACCCGATCGAGCTCGAAGCACTGGCCAGCGCCTTCCGTACCTGGACCGACCAGCGGAACTTCTGCTCGATCGGCTCGGTCAAGTCCAACGTGGGCCACATGTCGGCCGCGGCCGGCGTCGCCGGGCTGCACAAGATCCTGCTGTCCATGCGGCACCGCAAGCTGGTTCCGACGCTGCACGTCCAGTCGCCCAACGAGCACTTCGACTTCGAGCGCTCCCCGTTCCGCGTCGGCACCGAGCCGCGCCCCTGGGAGCCGGCCCCCGGCGCGCCGCTGCGCGCCTGCCTGAGCGCCTTCGGCTTCAGCGGCACCAACGCGCACGTCGTCGTCGACGAGTACGTCCCCACCACGGCCCGGCCCGCGCGCCCCGGCCGCGGCGCCGGCCGAGAACGCACCTTCGTGCTGTCCGCCAAGGCCGAGCCGCAACTGCGGGACGCGGCCCGCCGCCTCGCCGCCCACCTCACCGCCCACCCCGAAGCGGACCTGGACGACGTCGCGTACACCCTGCAAACCGGCCGGGACGCGCTGCGCGAACGCCTCGCCGTCACCACCGCGGACCGGGCGCAGCTCATCGACGCGCTCGACCACTTCGCCCAGGTCGGCGAGGCCGGCGCGCACACCGCGCGCGGGCGCGCCACCAAGAAGCCCACCAGCGACGCCTGGGTGGACGGTGCCAGGACGGACTGGGAGCAGAGCTGGCAGGGCTCCCAGCCGCGCCGCATTCCGCTGCCGACCTACCCGTTCGAGAAGAAGCGCCACTGGTACGCCCAGCCGGACGCCACCACCGACGGCGCTGTCACCACCACCGGCCCTGGCGCGCTCGTCGAAGGGCCGGCGCGGGCCGCGGCCCCGGCGGCCACCGCGCTGCACCCGCTGGTGCACCAGAACGTCTCCGACTTCACCCACCAGCGCTTCCGGTCCACCTTCGACGGCGCCGAGTTCTTCCTCGCCGACCACCGCGTCGACGGCCGCCCGGTGCTGCCGGGCGCCGCGGTCGTCGAGCTGGCCAGGGCCGCCGGCGAACTCTCCGCAGGCCGCCAGGTCACCGAGGTCAGCGAGGTCCTGTGGGCCCGCCCGGTGATCGACCACACCGTGCAGGTCACGCTGTTCCCGGCGGCCGGGGACACGGCCGGCTTCGACGTCGCAGGCCCCGACGGCACCCCGTGCGCCACCGGCACGCTCGGCTTCGAACCGCTCACCACCCCGCCGCCGCTGGACCTCGCCGCCGTACGGGCCCGCTGCACCGCCCGCATCGACCGCGCCGAGCTCTACCCGCAGGGCGCGGACGCGGACGCGGACTCCGGCGTCCACTACGGCCCGGCCTTCCGCACCCTGCACGAGATCGCGTACGGGCCGGCCGACGCGCTCGCCACCCTCGAACTCGGCCAGGACCTCCCGGGGTTTGTGCTCCACCCGGCGCTGCTGGACGGCGCCTGGCAGGCCATCCGGCCGTTCCTGACCGGCGACGAGGTGTACCTGCCGTTCGCCGTGGACTGCATCCGCTGCTTCGGGCCGCTGCCCGCAGCGGCCCGCGCGCACCTGCGCCCGACCGGCACCGACGTGCCCGGCAGCCGCTCCTTCGACGTCACCGTCACCGACCCGGACGGGGCGGTGGTCGCCGAGATCACCGGCTTCACCGTCCGCTCCGTCGGCCGCCCCGAGCGGCCCGAACCCGTCTACCTCGCCCAGCGCTGGGAGGACGCCCCGGCCCTGCCCCGTACCGGCGCGGAACCGGCCCGCACCCTGGTCCTGCGCACCGACGCCGCAGGTGACGCAGCCGTCGCCGACGCAGGTCTCACGGGCCTCGCGGCGCTGCTGGCCGATGCCGACGCCGTCGGCACCGTGGGCGGCGAGTTCACCGCCGACGCCGACGCGCGCCGCTTCACCCTCCGCCCGACCGAACAGGACGACTACGCACGGCTGTTGGCGGCACTGCGGCTGCGCGACCGGCTCCCCGACCGGATCGTGGTGCTCGACACCGACGCCGAAAGCGGCCCGTACGCGGTGCACGCCCTGGCCCGCGCGCTGACCGCCGCCACTCCCAGGTGGCAGGTCGACCTGGTGTACGCGTACCCGGTCGCCGACGGGCAGCCGCGGCCCGAGCACCGCGCCATGGGCGGCTATCTGCGCGGCCTGGCCCGCGAGGACCGGTTCAGCACGGTCCGCACCGTGGGCCTGGCGGTCGGCGGCGACGCCGGCGCCGCGCTGCGCCAGGAGTTGGCCGCGGACCCGGCCGACAGCACCGACCTGTGGTGGGACGGCACCGGCCGGCGGGCGCTGCGCACCGTGCAGCGCACGGCCGACGCGGCGGGGGAGGGGCCGGCCTTCCGCACCGGCGGCACCTACCTGATCACCGGTGGCCTCGGCGGGCTCGGCCTGATCTTCGCCGACCACCTCGCCCGCCGCTACGACGCGCGCCTGGTGCTCGCCGGGCGCCGGGAACTCGGCGACACCCCGCTCCCCGGCGCGCACACGCTCTACGTACAGGCCGACGTCTCCCGCCGGGCGGATGTCGACGCGCTGGTGGCCCGCGCCAAGGAGCGCTTCGGCCGCATCGACGGCGTGATCCACGCCGCGGGCACCCTGCGCGACGCCTTCATCCGCAACAAGACCGCCGCCGACGTGGCCGCCGTACTCGCCCCCAAGATCGACGGCACCCGCCACCTGGACGAGGCGCTGCGCGACGAACAGCTCGACCTGTTCGTGCTCTGCTCGTCCATGTCGGCCGTGCTCGGCAACGTCGGCCAGAGCGACTACTGCTACGCCAACGCCTACCAGGACGCCTTCGCGGCCCGGCGTGAGCAGCAGCGGCAGCAGGGGCAGCGCTCGGGCCGCACCGTCTCCGTCGGCTGGCCGTTCTGGGCCGATGGCGGCATGACCATCGAGCCCGACGCCGCCCGCCAACTGCGCGAACAACTGGGCATCGCACCGCTGCCGGCGGCCGAAGGCTGCCGGGCCCTGGAACAGGCGTTGCGCCTGCCGGACCCGCACCTGATCTACGCGTCGGGCGATGCGGCGACCATCCGCCGCACCTTCGGCGTGCCGCAGCCGGCGGCCGACGGGGCGCGGCAGGACACCGCGGGGGAGAGCGCACCGGCAGGGCAGCCGCCGGCCGCCGGCCCCGCGAGCGCCGCGGACGGCGGAGCGGCGTCCGGCGCCGACCACCGCGCGGCGGTGATCGGCTACCTCACGCAGGTCATCAGCGAGCGCACCAAGAGCGACGCCGACAAGATCGACCCGAGCGACGAGTTCGAGATGTTCGGGATCGACTCGATCATCATGATCAGCCTCACCCGGCGGATGGAGGAGGACTTCGGGGAGCTCCCGAAGACCCTGTTCTTCGAGTACGGCACGATCGAGGAACTCGCCGACTGGTTCGTCGCCGACCGCGCCGACGACGTCCAGCGCCTCTTCGGCGGACCGGCCGTCGCAGTGGCCGATGACACCGCGCCGGAGCCGGTAGCGGATGCGACCGCTCACCCCGGGGCCGCCAACCCGGCCCCCGCGGCCGAGCGCCCCGCGCCCGCCCGCTTCTGGCAGCAGGCCGCGCAGACCCGCCCGGCGCCGGCCCCCGCCGCCCAGGACATCGCCATCATCGGCGTCGACGGCCGCTACCCGGACGCCGACACCCTGAAGGAGTTCTGGGCCAACCTGGCCGCCGGCACCGACTCCATCCGCGAGGTCCCCGGCGAGCGCTGGGACCACAGCCAGTACTACGCGCCCGAGGGCCGCACCCCCGGCAAGGCGTACGCCAAGTGGGGCGGGTTCCTGCGCGACGTAGACCAGTTCGACCCGCTGTTCTTCAACATCTCCCCGGGCGAGGCCGACTTCCTCGACCCGCAGGCCAGGCTCTTCCTCCAGACCGCCTGGCGCGCCGTGGAGGACGCCGGCTACACCCGCGCCGGCCTCGCCGACCAGAGCGTCGGCGTCTACGTCGGCGTCATGTACGGCATGTACGAGCTGTTCCAGGGCGAGGTCAAGGGCGAGCCGGTCCCGGTGCCGTCCTCGTTCGCGGCGATCGCCAACCGGGTCTCGTACTTCATGAACCTGCACGGCCCGAGCATGGCCGTCGACACCATGTGCTCCTCGTCGCTGACCACCATCCACCTGGGCTGCGAGAGCATCCGCCGCGGGGAGAGCGACGTCGTCATCGCCGGCGGCGTCAACCTCACCATCCACCCCAACAAGCTGATCCTGCTCAGCCAGGGCAACTTCGCCGCCAGCGACGGCCGCTGCCGCAGCTTCGGCGAGGGCGGCGACGGCTACGTGCCAGGCGAGGGCGTCGGCGCGGTCGTGCTCAAGTCGCTGGAGCGGGCCATCGCCGACGGCGACCACATCTACGGCGTCATCAAGGGCAGCGCGATCAACGCCGGCGGCAAGACCACCGGCTTCACCGTGCCCAATCCCAACGCGCAGGCCGACCTGGTCCGCGCCGGCCTCGCCGACGCCGGCGTCGACGCCCGCACCCTCTCCTACATCGAGGCGCACGGCACCGGCACCTCGCTCGGCGACCCGATCGAGATCACCGCGCTCACCAACGCCTTCCGCAACCACACCAAGGACACCGGGTTCTGCGCGATCGGCTCGCTCAAGTCGAACATCGGCCACCTGGAGTCCGCGGCCGGCGTCGCCGCGCTGACCAAGGTCCTGTTGCAGTTCAAGCACCGCCAACTGGCGCCCTCCCTGCACTCGACCACGCTCAACCCGTACATCGACTTCGCCCGCAGCCCCTTCGTGGTCCAGCAGGAACTGGCCGCCTGGGAGGTGCCGGGTGACCAGCCGCGACGCGCCGGCATCAGCTCCTTCGGCGCCGGCGGCGCCAACGCCCACCTGATCGTCGAGGAGTACGTGGAGCGGCGCCGGCGGCCGGCCGCGGCACCCGCGGGCCCGTACCTGTTCGTCTACTCGGCGCGCGACGAGGAGCGGCTGCGCGAGCTCGCCGGCCACCACCTGGCCGCGGCCAGGGACCGCTTCGACGGCGCCGACCTCGACGCCGTCGCACACACCCTGCAACAGGGCCGCGAGGCCATGGAACAGCGGCTCGCGATCGTCGCCGACGACCTCGGCGGGCTGATCGGCGCCCTGGAGGCGTACCTGGCCGGCACCGGCTCGCCGCGCGTGCACACCGGCAACAGCCGCGGCGCCAAGGGTCAGTCGAAGCTGCTCGTCGGCCTCTTCGAGGACTCCGACATGATGGCGGGGCTGCTGCGCGAACGGCGCCTGGACAAGGTGGCCGAACTGTGGGCCCAGGGCATCGCCCTGGACTGGTCGCTGCTGCACGAGGGCCGGCCGCTGCGCCGGGTGCCGCTGCCCGGCTACGCGTTCGCCAAGGAACGCTGCTGGGTCACCGGGCCGGCCAACCCGCGGCCGGCCGGCGCCGCCGTCGACCAGCTCCACCCGCTGCTGCACCGCAACAGCTCCACGCTGGAGGGGCTGCGCTTCTCCGCCACCTTCACCGGCCGCGAGTTCTTCCTCACCGACCACCGGGTCGGCGGTCAGAAGCTGCTGCCCGCCGTGGCCTACCTGGAGATGGCGCTCGCCGCGGTGCGCGCCGCCCTGCCCGAGCCGGCCCGCGCGGCCGACCTGCGGGTACGCGACGTGGTGTGGCTGCGCCCGTGCACCGTCGGCGACCAGCCGCGCACCGTGCACGTCACGCTCACCCCGGGCGAGCACGCCGACGCCATCGCCTTCCGCATCCACAGCGACGAGGTGCACTGCCAGGGCAGCGTCCACCTCACCGGCGCAACCGCGCCGGCGGCCGACACGCTCGACCTGGCCGCGGTACGGGCCCGCTGCACCCGCCCCGCGGTCGAAGGCGCCTGGTGCTACGGCGCGTTCACCCGCATGGGCATCGACTACGGGCCCGCCCACCAGGCCATCGAATCGGTCCACCGGGGCACCGACGAGGTGCTGGTGGCACTGCGGCTGCCGGCCGTCGTCGCCGCCGACGCCGAACGGTACGCGCTGCACCCGGCGCTGCTGGACGCCGCGCTCCAGGCGACCCTGGCGCTCTCCCTGCCGGACGACCCCGACACCCTGCCGCAGACCGCGGGCGACTCGGCCGAACTGCCCTTCGCCGTCCAGGACGTCACCGTCAGCGGCGCGCTGGCCCCGGTGATGTGGGCCCACCTGCGGCCCGCCACCGCCACCGGCGGCGGGGACCGGCTGAAGAAGGTCGACATCACGCTGTGCGACGAGGCCGGGCGCGTCGCGGTCCGCCTGGACCAGGTGGCGTTCAAGCGCTTCACCTTTGAGACGGCGGCCGGCGGCGCCCCCGCGCGGCTGCTGTTCGCCCCCCGCTGGCGCCCGCAGGAGCTGTCGGCGTCGCGGGAACGGGCCCACTTCGACCGGTGGGTGGTGCTGGTACGCGACCCCGCGGCCGGCCAACTCACCGACCTGGCAAGGCTGTTGCCCGATGCCGAGGTGCGCGCCCTCACCTCGGACGCGGCCCTGCCCGCCGACCGCTACCAGGACCACGTCATCGCGCTGGTCGCCGAGGCGGCCACTCTCCTGCACGACGGCCGCAAGCAGCGCCTGCTGGTGCAGGTCGTGGCCGACGACACCGGGGCGGACGAGGCGGCGCTCGGCCTCGCCGGGCTGCTCCAGACGCTCGGCAGCGAGCACCCGGCCGCCAGCGTGCAACTCCTGTGGTCCACCGACCGGCCGCAGCCGGCCGCCCTCGCCGAGCGGCTGCGCGCCGAACGCGCCTGGCCCACCGACCAGATCGTCCGGCACACCGCAGGCGCCCGGCGCGCCGTCCGCGAGTGGACCGAACTGGCCACCCCGGCCCGCACCGAAGCCCCGCTGTGGCGCGACGGCGGGGTCTACCTGATCACCGGCGGCGCCGGCGGGCTCGGCCTGCTGCTCGCCGAGGAGATCGCCGGCAGCGTCACCGCACCGCGCCTGGTCCTCACCGGCCGCTCGGCGCCCGGCGCCCGTACCGAAGCCGCCGTCGAGCGGCTACGGGCCCGCGGCGCGCTGGTCGAGTACGCGCAGACCGACGTCAGCGACGCGGCGGCCTGCCGCGACCTGGTGGCCCGTACCACCGCGGCGCACGGCGCGCTGCACGGCGTCCTGCACTGCGCGGGCGTCACCCGTGACCGGTTGCTCACCGGCAAGAGCGCCGATGACGTACGGGCCGTGCTGCCGGCCAAGACGGCCGGGCTGCTCGCCATCGACGAGGCCACCAGCACCGCGCCGCTGGAGTTCTTCCTGCTCTTCTCGTCCGCGGCCGGCGCCCTGGGCAACGCGGGGCAGGCCGACTACGCGGCCGGCAACGCCTTCATGGACCACTTCGCGGCCCGCCGCGCCGAACGGGTGGCCCGCGGCGAACGCCAGGGCCGGACGCTGTCGATCAACTGGCAGCTCTGGCAGGACGGCGGCATGGCGCTCAGCGCCCAGCAGACCCAGGTCGCGGCCGACGCCGCGGGCCTCGCCGTCCTGGACCGGGCCACCGGCCTCGCCGTCCTCGCCGCGTGCGTGGCCACCGGCGAGAGCCAGGTGCTGCCGCTGGTCGGCGACGCCGACAAGCTCCGCGGCTACCTGCGGGCCCAGACCGCCAACACCCCGCAGACCGCACCCGAGCCCGCCACCGCGCCGGAGCCGACCGCGGCCGACACCGGCGACCACACCGAAGCGCTGGCCGCCTTCCTCAAGGGCGTCGTCGCCGAGGAGATCAAGCTCGACGCGGCCCGCGTGGACGCGTACGTACCGCTGGAGAACTACGGCATCGACTCGGTGCTGATCATCAACCTCACCCAGCAGTTGGAACAGCACTTCGGCCCGCTGCCGAAGACGATCTTCTTCGAGAACCAGACGGTGCAGGAGCTGGCCGAGTCCCTCACGGCCAGCCACCCCCAGCAGGTCGCGCAGCTCGTCGCGCCCGTCGCGGCGGCCCCCGCCGTCCCCGCACCGGCCGTCCCCGCACCGGCCGCCACCGCAGCGGCCACCGGCGCGAGGGCCGCCGGCGCGGCGCAGGGCGTCAGTCTGCCGGCCACCTGGCCCGCCGGCTGGGGCCGCGCCACCGCGCAACCGGTGGGCCAGGACCGGCCGGCGGCCGACACCGGCGCCCTGGACGTCGCCATCATCGGGCTCGCCGGCCGCTACGCACAGGCCGGCGACATCGCCGAACTGTGGACCAACCTGCGCCAGGGCCGGGACTCCATCACCGAGATCCCCGCCGACCGCTGGGACCACGCGCCCTACCTCAACCCCGAGCACGGCCGCGGGGACCGCACCTACGCCCGCTGGGGCGGCTTCGTCGACGAGGCGACCGCCTTCGACTCGCTGTTCTTCAACATCTCGCCCGGCGAGGCCGAGGTGATGGACCCCCAGGAGCGGATCTTCCTGGAGTGCGTCCACCACAGCCTGGAGGACGCCGGCTACAGCAAGCGGTCGCTGACCGGGCGGCCGGTGGGCGTGTACGTGGGTGTGATGTACGAGGAGTACCAGCTCTACGCGGCCCAGCAGCAACTGCGCGGCGAGATGATCACCCTCAACGGCAGCGCCGCCTCCATCGCCAACCGGGTCTCCTACCAGTACGGCTTCCACGGGCCCAGCCTGGCCGTCGACACCATGTGCTCCTCGTCGCTGGTCGCCCTGCACCTGGCCGCCCAGAGCCTCACCTCGGGCGAGTGCGAACTGGCCGTGGCCGGTGGCGTCAACCTGTCCCTGCACCCCAACAAGTTCCTGATGCTGGGCAAGCACCACTTCGCCTCCACCCGCGGACGCTGCGAGTCCTTCGGCACCGGCGGCGACGGCTACGTGCCCGGTGAGGGCGTGGGCGCCGTCCTGCTCAAGCCGCTGGCGAAGGCGATCGCCGACGGCGACCACGTCTACGGCGTCATCAAGGGCACCGCGGTCAGCCACGACGGCAAGACCAACGGCTACACGGTGCCCAACCCGCACGCCCAGACCGCCGTCATCCAGCGCGCGCTTGAGCGCGCCGGAGTGGCACCGGAACAGGTCTCCTACGTGGAGGCGCACGGCACCGGCACCCGGCTCGGCGACCCGATCGAGGTCTCCGCGCTGACCAAGGCGTTCGGCGCCGATCCCGCGCACCGCTGCTACCTGGGCTCGGTGAAGTCGAACATCGGCCACTGCGAGAGCGCCGCCGGCATGGCCGGGATCAGCAAGGTGCTGCTCCAGATGCGGCACCGGGAGATCGTGCCCTCACTGCACTCGACGGAGCTCAGCCCGGAGATCGACTTCGCCGCCACCCCCTTCACGGTGCCGCAGCAGGTCATCCCCTGGCAGGCGCCGGCCGCAGGGCCCCGGGTCGCCGGCATCTCCAGCTTCGGCGCCGGCGGCACCAACGCCCACGTGGTCATCGCCGAACACCAGGCGCCGCACCAGCCGGCCCGGGACGAGGTCGCGGCAGGCCCCGTCCTGGTGCCGCTGTCGGCCCGCCGCGAGGACCAACTGCACACCGTCGCTGAGCGGTTGCTCGGCTGGTTGCAGCGGCACCGGCTGACCGCAGCCGAGTTGGCCGACGTCGCCCACACCCTCCAGGTCGGCCGCGACGCCCACGAGGAGCGCCTCGGCTTCGTCGTCGCCAGCCAGGACGCCCTCGAAGCGGGCCTGGCCGACTACCTGGCCGGCCGCCCGGCCGGCCACCGCGGCACCGTCACCACGCCCGTACCGCCGCAGCGCGGAACCGCGGCCGAAGCGGTACGCGCCCAGTACGCGGCCGGTGACCTGGAACCGCTGCTCACCGCCTGGGTGAGCGGCCAGGACCTGGACTGGGAGGCGCTGACCGCCGGCGCGGGACGGCGCCGGATCAGCCTGCCGACCTACCCGTTCGCCCGCCCCCGGCACTGGATGCCCCCCCGCGACGCGGCCACCCCGCTGGCCGCCACCGCGGCCCAGCCCACCGCGGCCGGCCTCACCCCGCTGCTGCACCACAACCGCTCGTCCCTGTTCGAGCAGCGCTACACCACCACCTTCACCGGCCGCGAACCCTTCCTGGACGGCCACCGCGTCGGCAGCCGGAAGGTGCTGCCCGGCTCGGTGACGCTGGAGATGGCGCGGCTGGCCGGGGCGCTCAGCCTGGAACAGGAGGTGCGCTCGGTACGGGACGTGATGTGGCGGCACCCCATCGAGGTGGGCGAGGCGCCCGTCGAGGTGACGGTGCGGCTCTTCCCCGAAGAGGACTCCGTCCTGGTCCAGATCGGCCTGGACGAGGGCCCGCAGGCGGCCCGGGTGTGCATGGAGGCGCGCATCGACATCGCCGCCGGGCCCGCCGGGCCCGCCGCCCTGGACGGCTCGGCGCAGCCGCTCGACCTGTCCGGCGTCATCGCCGGCTGCGAGGGCAAGCTCGCCGGGACCGCGGGCTACGCGGCGCTGGCCGCCGCCGGCCTGGACAACGGGCCCGCGTTCCAGGTGATCGAGGAGGTGCTGTTCCGGGACGGCGAGGCCATCGCCCAACTCGCACTGCCCCAGGCGACCGACCGGCACCCGCTCGACGTCCTGCAACCGGCCCTGGTCAACGGCGCCTTCCAGGCCGTGATCGCGCTCATGGGCGGCCCGACCAAGCCGGCCGCCGGCACCAGGCTGCTGCTGCCCTTCTCGGTGGCCGCCCTGGACGTCCGCGGGCCACTGCCCGCCGAGTGCGTGGCCTACCTGCGCCGCAGCGGCGACGGGGCCCAGGCCCACAGCGCGATCGACCGCTTCGACATCACCCTGACCGACCTGACGGGCAAGGCGCTCGTGGTCGTCAAGGACTACGCCCTCAAGTCCTTCGTGACCGGGGCTGAGAACAGGTGAATGAGGATATGACCGAGCACGTCCGGTACTGGACCCCGCAGTGGCAGCCCGCCCACGAACCGCACGACGCGCGGAACGACGCCCCCAGGGGTGGCCGCATCCTCGCCCTCACCCCGGATGACGAGGCCGAAAGGGCGCTCCGCCGGGCCGTGGCGCACCACGACGCGCAGGCCGAACTGCACGTGGTGCGCGCCGCCGATGACCTGGTGCCCGCGCTGCGCGCCGGCCGCCTCCCCGAGCGCGTCCTGATCTGGCGCGGCCCGGCGGCCGACGGCGGCGACCTGGCCGGTGCCCGGGCCGCCGAGCAGGAGTACTTCCTGCTCCAGGAGGTCACCCAGGCCCTGCTGGGCGAGCGCCCCAGCGGCGGCGTCCGCCTGCTGCACGCCGCGGTCGAGCAGCCGGAAGGCCCGCGCCCCGAGTACGCGGCCGTCGGCACCTTCGCCCGCGTCGTCGGCCAGGAACAGCCCGCCTTCCGCTACCGCGGCATCACCCTCACCCCGCGCCCGGCCGACGCCACAGCCGCCCTGCTGCTGGCCGAGTTCGACCGGTCGGACGCCGCGGCCGAGATCCGCTACGACGGCGAGCGCCGTACCGTACGGCGCCTCGCCGCGCTGCCCGACCCGGCCGCGGCCCAGGTGGGCCCGGGCCCGCTGCGCGCCGGCGGCACGTACCTGATCACCGGTGGTCTCGGCGGCCTCGGGCTGGTCTTCGCCCGGGAGCTGGCCCGCCGGGAGCGGGTGCGGCTGGTCCTTTCGGGGCGCCGCCCGCTGGACCCGCAGGGTCGCGCCGCGCTCGCCGAACTGGCCGACGCCGGGGCGCAGGCCCAGTACGTGACGGCCGACGTGAGCACCGCCGACGGGGTGGCCACCCTCGTCAGCCAGGCCCGCAGCGCGTTCGGGCCGCTGAGTGGCGTCATCCACTCCGCCGGCGTGATCCGGGACTCCTTCCTGTTGAGGAAGACCCGCGAGGAGGCGACCGCCGTGCTCGCCGCCAAGGTGCGCGGCACGGCCCTGCTGGACGAGGCGCTGCGCGGCGAACCGTTGGACTTCTTCGTCCTCTTCTCCTCGCTGGCCGGCACGCTCGGCAACCTCGGACAGGCCGACTACGGCTTCGCCAACGCCTATCTGGACCACTACGCCCACCGGCGCGAGGCGCTGCGCGGGCGCGGTCTGCGCGCCGGCCGCACCCTCTCGCTCGGCTGGCCGCTGTGGCGCGAGGGCGGCGCCATGCACGCCGCCGACGGCGCGGCGGAGCGGGCCAGGGCCGAACTCGGGCTGCACCCGCTGACCGCCAGCGACGGCGTCGCCGCCTTCTTCACCGCCCTGGCCGGCGACGCGCCGCAGGTGGTGGTGGTCAAGGGCGAGCCGCGCACCTGGGAGCTGTTGGCGTCCTGGCCCGCGGGCCAGGCAACCCAGGCGTCCCCAGCGCCGCAGCCCGCGCCGGCCGCCGCGCCCGGAGCGACGCCCACTGCCCCTGGCGCCTCCGGTGCCTCAGCCGCCTCCGGTGCCGAGGACGACCCGGTGCTGCGCAGCCGCGCCCGGGACCACCTGGTGCGCCTGGTCGCCCGCTTCACCAAGCTGCCCGCCTCCGAGATCAGGACGGACACCTCCTTCGGCCGCTACGGCGTGGAGTCCATCCTCATCATCAGCATGACCCAGGAGCTTGAGGAGCAGGTCGGGGCGCTGTCCAAGACGCTGTTCTTCGAGTACGACAGCGTCGACGAGCTGACCGCGCACCTGGTGCGCACCAAGGGCGCCGAACTCCGTGCCCACTTCGGCCTCGCGGCCCCCGGCGCGCCGACCCAGGCGGCGGCCCCGGCGCTTCCGGCGGCCCCCGCCGACCTGCCGGCCCAGCAGCCGGCCGCCACCGCACCCGAGCCCGCCGCGGCCGGCAAGCAGCTCTCGGGCAAGTGGGCGCTGCTCCAGGCGCGCGGCCGGGCCGAGCGGCCCCCCGCCGGCCTGCCGGCCCCTGCCGCCCAGCAGCCGGTCGCCCAGCAGCCCGCTGCCCGCGTCGAGCACCCGCAGGGCACCGGCGCGGTGCAGCCCGGCGCCCCCGTGCAGCCCGCCGCCGACCAGGACATCGCCATCATCGGCCTGGCCGGCCGCTACCCGCAGGCCGCCGACCTGGCCGCGTTCTGGGAGAACCTGCGCGACGGCGTCGACGCGGTCACCGAGGTCCCGCCCCGCCGCTGGGACCACGGCCCGCTCTACGATCCGGAGAAGGGCAAGCCCGGCGCCTCGTACGGCAAGTGGGGCGGCTTCGTGGAGGGCGTGGAGCTCTTCGACCCGCTGTTCTTCAACATCCCGCCGGTCGAGGCGGAGTTCCTCGACCCGCAGGAGCGGCTGTTCCTCGAAACCTCCTGGCAGGTCATCGAGGACGCCGGCTACGCCCCCGGCTCGCTGGCCGGCAAGAAGGTCGGCGTCTACGCCGGCGTCATGTTCGGCCTCTACCAGCTCCTGGCCACCGACAAGTACGGCGGCTGGCTCAACGGCAACTCCTCGTACGCCTCGGTCGCCAACCGCGTCTCCTACTTCTACGACTTCCACGGGCCGAGCGTCACCGTCGACACCATGTGCTCCTCCTCGCTGGTCGCCGTGCACCAGGCGTGCGCCGCCATCCGCAGCGGCGAGTGCGAACTGGCCCTGGCCGGCGGCGTCAACGTGATGTCCCACCCGGCCAAGTACCTCCAGCTCGCCCAGGGCGGCTTCCTCTCCAGCGACGGCCGCTGCCGGGCGTTCGGCGAGGGCGGCGACGGCTACGTGCCGGGCGAGGGCGTCGGCGCGGTGCTGCTCAAGCCGCTGGCGAAGGCGATCGCCGACGGCGACCACGTGCACGCCGTCATCAAGGGCTCGGCCGTCAACGCGGGCGGGCGCACCAGCGGCTATTCGGTGCCCAACCCGCAGGCGCAGGCCGAGGTGATCGGCGACGCGCTGGCCCGGGCGCAGGTCGACCCGCGCACCATCTCCTACGTGGAGGCGCACGGCACCGGCACCGCGCTCGGCGACCCCATCGAGATCACCGGTCTGACCAGGGCGTACCGGCAGGCCACCGCGGACCGGCAGTTCTGCGCGATCGGCTCGGTCAAGTCCAACATCGGGCACCTGGAGTCCGCGGCCGGCATCGCCGCGCTCACCAAGGTCATCCTGCAACTGCGCCACCGCAAGCTGGTGCCCTCGCTGCACGCCACCCCGCTCAACCCGCTGATCGACTTCGACCAGACCCCGTTCGTCGTGCAACGGCAGCTCGCCGACTGGCAGCCGCCGCGCGCCGCGGACGGCCGGGAGCTGCCGCGCCGCGCCGGCATCAGCGCCTTCGGCGCCGGCGGCACCAACGCCCACCTCATCATCGAGGAGGCGCCCGCGGCCGGTGAGCCCGCGGTCGAGCCCACCCGGGAACACCTCTTCGTCCTCTCCGCCCAGCAGGAAGAGGGCCTGACGGAGGCCGCCGGGCGGCTGCTGGCCCACCTGGAGCAGGGCCCGGCCGGCGACGAGGAGCGGCCCGCGACCGGGGCGGCCCCCGCCGCCGCGGGCGGCCCGCAGATCAGCCGCGACAGCGCGTACGCCCACACCCGGGCTGCCGTCGCCGCCGCGCTCGGACTGCGGCCGGCCGACATCGACGACGACGAGCCGTACGCCGACCAGGGCCTTGGCGCCTACGAACTGGCCGCCTGCCACGAGCAGTTGCAGGAGGAGCTCGGGTTCGCCTTCCCGGCCGAGGTGCTGCACGAGCAGCCCACCGTCGCCCGCACCGCCGCCCACCTGGCCGCGCTCCACGGCCCGCAGCCGGCCGCCGCGGCGCCCACCGCGACCGCCCCCGCCACGGCGACCCCCGCCGCCGAGATCTCCCTCGCCGACCTGGCGTGCACCCTCCAGACCGGGCGCGAGGCGATGGCCGAACGCCTGGCGGTGCGCGCCGCCGACCTGGCCGAACTGCGCCGGGGGCTGCGCGCCTACCTGGAGCGGCGCACGGACGCGCCCGGCGTGTGGTTCGGCTCCACCGAGAACCACGACCGTCGCCTCAACTCGTTGCTGCGGCACGACGTGACGCTCAAGTACACCCGGCAGTTGCTGACCGAGGGCCGGCTGGACGAGACCGCCGACATGTGGGTCATGGGCGCCGAGGCCGACTGGTCCGCGCTGTGGGAGGGGCAGCGGCGCCGCCGGGTGCCGCTGCCGACCTACGCCTTCGCGCGCGAGGTGCACTGGATCGTCCCCGTCGGCCCGCAGGACCCGCTGGTGCAGACCGCCACGCCGGGCGCCGCGACGGGCCGGCCGGCCCTCGCACCGGCCGCCGCCCCCGCGCTGCCGGCAGCCCCCGCCGCCCCCGCACTGGCCGCCGCCCCGGCGCCCGCCCCGGCCGCACAGCTCACCGGCGACGCCCTGTACGTCGCCGTGCTCGACGACGTCAAGCGCTGCTTCTCGGACGTGCTGAAGATCCCGGTCGGCCGGCTGAAGCCGCAGACCACGTTCGAGGACTACGGCGTCGACTCGGTGCGCATCACCCAGCTCAACCGGGCACTGGAAGCGCACTACGGGCCGCTGCCCACCTCACTGCTGTTCACCTACAAGGACCTGGAGTCGCTGGCCCGGCACCTGGCCGCGACGAAGGGCGCGCCCGCGACGGCCCAGAGCGCGCCGGCCCCGAGCACACCGGCCCGGCCCGCGGCGACGGTCCACCCCGCGCCCGGCGCCCAGGCCGCGGCAGCCCCCGTCGCGGCTGCCGCAGCGCCCATCCCGACCGCGGTCGGTGACATCGCCATCGTGGGCCTGAGCGGCCGGTACCCGCAGGCGCCCACGCTGGCGGAGTTCGCCGCCAACCTGGCCGCGGGCCGGGACGCCATCACCGAGATCCCCACCGAGCGCTGGGACCACCGGGACTACCCCGACCTGGCCTGCCGCTGGGGCGGCTTCCTCGATGACGCGCTCGCCTTCGACCCCGGATTCTTCAACCTGGCGCCCAACGCCGCCGCCTACATGGACCCGCAGGAGCGGCTGTTCGTGGAGGCCGTCTGGCACTGCCTGGAGGACGCCGGCTACACCCCCGAGTCCTTCGCCGACCCGAACGCGGGCGACCGGCGCGGCAACGTCGCCGTCTTCGCGGGCGTCACCTTCAACGAGTACGGCCTGTACGGCGCAGCCGACCTGGCCGCCGGCAAGGACGTGCCGATCGACTCCCAGCTCTACTCGGTCGCCAACCGCGTCTCCTACCTGCTCAACCTGCGCGGCCCCAGCCTGGTCGTGGACACCGCCTGCTCCTCCTCGCTGTACGCCATCCACCTGGCCTGCGAGGCGCTGCGGCACGGCGAGTGCGACGCCGCCATCGCGGGCGGGGTCAACCTCAGCCTGCACCCGAGCAAGTACCTGACGCTCGGCATGTTCAACTTCCTCTCCGTCGACGGGCACTGCAAGAGCTTCGGCGAGGGCGGCAACGGCTACGTACCGGGCGAGGGCGTCGGCGCCGTCCTCCTCAAGCCGCTCGCCAAGGCCGAGGCCGACGGCGACCACATCCACGGCGTCATCAAGGGCACCGCCGTCAACCACGGCGGCAAGACCAACGGCTACACGGTGCCCAACCCGGTCGCCCAGGCCGAGGTGGTGCGCACCGCGCTCACCCGGGCCGGCGTCGAACCCGGCAGCATCAGCTACCTGGAGGCGCACGGCACCGGCACCTCGCTCGGCGACAGCATCGAGATCGAGGCGCTGGCCACCGCGTTCGACGGCTTCCCCGAGGACGGCCGGCACTGCGCCATCGGCTCGGTGAAGTCCAACATCGGCCACTTGGAGGCCGCCGCCGGCATCTCGCAGCTCACCAAGGTGCTGCTCCAGATGCGCACGGGCCAGCTCTTCCCCAGCCGACTCAACTCCGAACGCCTCAACCCGGAGATCGACTTCGACCGCACCCCCTTCCGGGTGCAGCTCGACGGCGCACCCTGGCAACCCCCGCAGGGCCAGCCGCGCCGCGCCGGCATCAGCTCCTTCGGCGTCGGCGGCGTCAACGTCCACCTGGTCCTTGAGGAGTACGCGGCCCAGCCGGCGGCGCCCACCGCTGGCCACGGCCCGTGGCTGGTCCCGCTCTCCGCCCGTACCCCCGAGGCCCTGACCCGCTACGCCAGCGCCCTGCACGCCTTCGTGGACGGCACGGCCCCCGGCGACCTGCCCGCCCTCGCCGACCTGGCCTTCACGCTGCACACCGGCCGCCGGCCGCTGCGGGAGCGGATCGCCTTCCGCGCCGCCACCCACGCCGACCTGGCCGACCAGCTCAAGGCGTTCCTCGCCGACGGCGCGGGCACCGCCGCGCTGGACCGGTTGGACGCGGCCGGCCGGCGCTGGCTCAGCGGCGAGGACGACGACCTCGCGGCGCTGTGGACGCAGGGCCGGGGGCGCCGCGTCCCGCTGCCCGGCTACCCGTTCGAGCGCGACACCCACTGGCTCTACTCCGGCGCGGTGCGCGTCACCGCGACGGCACCGCAGACCGCCGCGCCGGCCGAAGCCGCGGCCGAGACCGGCGGCGTGGACCGGGCGTTCATCGGCCAACTCGCCGAGGCGTTCCCCAACGAGCGCCAGGGCCTGATGACGGAGTACCTCCAGCACCGGGTGGCCACCCTGCTCGGCTTCGCCGACGGCCAACTGCCCGAGACCGACCGGGGCTTCTTCGAGCTCGGCATGGACTCCATCACCTCCACCCAGCTCCACAACCTGCTGGAGCAGCTCTTCGGGCAGAGCCTGGACCTGCAACTCATCTTCAACTACCCAACGATCCAGGACGTCGCCGCGTACGTGCTCGGCCTGCTCGACCAGGACGGCGCGATCCGGGTGGACGCCGGCCAGGCACCCGCGCCCGCCCCGCAGGCCGAGGCCGACACGGACGCCCCGGTGTGGCTGTTCACCCGCGACTGGGCCGAGACCACCAGCACCGCGACGGTCACCGCCGGCGGCACCGTCGTCCTCCTGGACACCGGCGACAAGCTGCGCGCCGCCCTGCTCGCCCTGCCGGCCAGCCGCCGCCCCGCCCGGGTGGTGCTGGTCCGCCCGGGCAGCGGGTTCCGCGCCGTCGGCAAGGACGAGTTCGAACTCGCCCCCGGCGAGCGCGCCGACTACGAGCAACTGCTCGACACCCTCGCCGAGCGCGGCCTCACCGTCGACCGCATCATCCACCACTGGTCGGCAGGCAACGCCGAGACCGACCCGGGCCGCGTCGAGGCCGGCCTCCAGCAGGGCGTGTACGCGCTGACCGCCCTCAGCCAGGCCGTCCTGGCCAAGCTGGCCGGGCAGCAGGTCCGCCTGGTGTCCGCCTACTCCTCGCGCAACGGGGCCGCAGCCCCCGAGCACCAGGGCGTCGGTGGCTTCATGCGGGCCGCCCGGATGGAGAACCCGCTGCTGGTCTACAAGACCGTCGAGTTCACCCGCGCCAACCTCAGCCGGGCCCGGGTGGCCGCAGCGCTGCTGGCCGAGTTCACCCAGCCCGACCAGGACGTGGAGCTGCGGCACAACGGCAAGCGCCGCTGGACCCGCTGCTTCCACCCGGTGCCGGCCGGCGAGATCGAGCGGGCCGAGCCCAGGTTCCGTACCGGAGGGGTCTACCTCATCACCGGCGGCCCCGGCGGCCTGGCCGGCATCTTCGGCCGCTACCTGTGCGAGGAGTTCGGGGCCAAGGTGGTCCTGGTCGGCCGGCGCGAGGCCGATCAGGACAAGCTCGCCGAGCTCGCCTCCTGGAGCCGGGACGGCGCCGAGGCGGTCTACCTGCGGGCCGACATCGGCGACCGGCGGGCCGTCGCCGACCTGGTCGACACGGTGCGCGAGCGGTTCGGCCCGATCACCGGACTGATCCACTCGGCCGGCGCGCTGCGCGACGGGGCCCTCCAGCACAAGCGGCCCGAGGAGATGGCCGAGGTCTTCCGGGCCAAGGTGCTCGGCACCCGCTACCTGGACGAGGCGCTGCGCACGGAGCCGCTGGAGTGCTTCGTGATGTTCTCCTCGCTGGCGGCCGTGCTCGGCAACTTCGGGCAGAGCGACTACTGCTTCGCCAACAGCTATCTGGACGCCTTCGCCGAGTACCGCACCAAGCAGTGCGAACGCGGCGAGCGCCCCGGTCACACGCTCTCGCTGAACTGGTCCTTCTGGCGCACCGGCGGCATGGAGACCAGCGAGACCGTGCTGACCTGGATGCGCAACACACTGGGCACCGTCGTCCTCGACGGCCCCGAGGGCTGGCAGGCGCTGCGTACCAGCGTCGGCCTGGCCCACCCGCAGGTCGTCACGGTCAAGGGCGACATCGCGAAGGTCACCCGCATGCTGGGCGTCCCGGAAGGCGACATCGCGGCGACGCTGCCGATCGGCCGGGTGGCCGTGCAGCCCGCCGCGGTGCCGGCCGGCGCGCGGGTACCGGACGCGTCCGGCGACGCCGCCCCCGCGGGGGCGGACACCGTGGCCGACGTGGCGTCCGCCGTCGTGGCCCTGGGCGACCTCGGTGACGTTGGCGACGCACCGTCCGACCTCGACGGCATGGGCGAGGACGACCTCGTCGCCCTGCTGCGGAAGGAAATCGAGCTGAGTGAGAACGAGGGGCTGGATGTTTCATGAGTGAGCACAAGAACAGCACCACCGAGGTACTGAAACAGTCAGTCCTGACGATCCAGAACCTGCGCCGCCAGTTGGACCGGGCCCGCAAGTCGGCCCAGGAGCCCATCGCCGTGGTCGGCATGGCCTGCCGCTTCCCCGGCGGCTGCGACACCCCCGAGCGGTTCTGGGACTTCCTGTGCGAGGCGGGCATCGGGGTCCGCGAGGTGCCGGATGACCGCTGGCCGGTCCAGGAGCACTACGACCCCACACCCGGCAAGCCCGGCAAGATGTACATCCGGCAGAGCAACTTCCTCGACCGCGACGTGGCCTCCTTCGACGCCCGCTTCTTCAAGATCTCGCCGCTGGAAGCCAATGCCATGGACCCCCAGCAGCGGCAACTGCTTGAGGTCTGCTGGGAGGCGCTGGAGAACGCCGGCCAACACCCGGAGCAGATGCGCGGCAGCGCGACGGGTGTGTACATCGGCATCTCCAGCAACTCCGAGTACGCCCAACTGGTCCGCGACTCCGCCGATGTGAACGAGTACATCGGCACCGGCACCACCTCCAGCATCGCCTCCGGGCGCGTCTCCTACGCCTTCGGTTGGAACGGCCCGGCCCTCTCGGTGGACACCGCCTGCTCCTCCTCGCTGGTCGGCCCGCAGCTCGCGGTCGACGCGCTGCGCCGCGGCGAGTGCGACACGGCGCTGGCCGGCGGCGTGAACATGATGCTCGCGCCGGGTGTGATGGCGTCGCTGTGCATGATGAACGCCCTGGCCGCGGACGGCAGGTCCAAGCCCTTCGACGCCTCGGCCGACGGCTACGGGCGCGGCGAGGGCGTCGGCATGGTCGTCCTCAAGCGACTCGCCGACGCCCAGCGCGACGGCGACACCGTCTACGCCGTCATCCGCGGCGGCGCGGTCAACAACGACGGCGAGAGCACCGGGCTGACCATGCCCAACGGCCGCGCCCAAAAGGCCGTCCTGGCCCGCGCGTTGGAGAACGCCGGGGTGAGTGCCGAGAGCGTCGACTACCTGGAGACGCACGGCACCGGCACCCTGCTCGGCGACCCGATCGAGATCGACGCCATCCACCACGTGTACGGGCACGCGTCCCGGCCGCTGACGCTCGGCGCGGTCAAGGCCAACATCGGCCACCTGGAGGCCGGCGCCGGCATCGCCAGCCTGATCAAGACCGTGCTGTGCCTGCACCACGGCCAGATACCGCCCATCGCCGGGCTGAGTGAGCTCAACCCGCGGCTGCTGCCGCTCAAGGACTCGTTCACCTTCCCGCAGGCCCTCACCGACTGGCCGGCCACCCCGGACCGGCCGCGGTACGCCGCCATCAGCTCCTTCGGCTTCAGCGGCACCAACGCGCACCTGGTGCTCGGCGAGGCCCCGCAGCCCGCGCCGGCCCCGGCAGCCGCCGACGGCCGCCCGGCGCACGACGCCTCGCTGTTCACCGTCAGCGCCACCGACGAGGAGAAGCTGGTCCGGCAGATCCGCCGGTTCGACGCCCACCTCGCCGACCACCCCGACCTGTCGGTGGAGGACCTGAGCTACACGGCCAACGCCTGCCGCACCGCCTTCACCCACCGCGCGGTCTTCCTCGGTAGCACGGTGGCCGAACTGCGCGCCGGCTTCGACGCGGTGCTCACGGCGTACGAGAAGGACCGGACGCTCTACTCGGACACCTCGGTGATCCTCGGCAGCAGCCACGGCCGGGACCGATGGAACGCCAAGCGCACCCTGTTCACCACGCACGCCGACGGGCGGGCCTTCGCCGCCCAGACGGACGAGAAGATCCAACCCAAGTTGGCCTTCCTCTTCCACGGCGACGCCGGGCACACCTTCGCCGTCGCCCGCAGCCTGGCCGCCTCCTTCCCGGTCTTCCACGCGGCGCTCGCCGAGTGCCTGGCCCACTTCGACGCGGTCTGCGGCCCGCAACTCGCCGAGCTCACCCGGCCGGGCGCCGAGCCGGCCGACGCCCGGGCGGGCGAGGCGTGGCTGTTCGCCGCCGAGTACGCGCTGAGCAAGCTGCTCGCCTCCTACGGCGTGCTCCCCGAGATCACCTTCGGCGAGCGCACCGGTTCCCTGGTGGCCGCCGTGGTCTCCGGCGTCCTCACCCTGGACGCGGCCGTCGCGCACCACCTGGCCCTGGACGCCGCCCGCCGCTCCGGCGAACCGGTCGCCTTCGCCCGGGTGGTGCTCGGCCGCGAACAGTTCGACGGCGTCATGCGGGACTGGCAGGGCCAGGCCCACCTCTCGGCCGTCTACGGGCCCACCGAGCGGGTGCTCTCCGGCGCCCCGGGCGCGCTCAAGCAGGTCACCGAGGCACTCGCCGGCGCCGGCGCCGAGATCACCGAGGAGCGGGACGGCACCTGGCCATCGGCCGGCTACGCGACGCGGGCCGCCGCCTGGCAGCAGACCGTCACCGCCGCCGCGTACCAGCAGCCCGGCAGCCGCTACCAGTCGCCGCACACCCTTCAGACCAGCCACAATCCGGAGGCCCTGCGCGCCGACTTCCGCGACAACGCGCTGACCGCGCCGATCCGCTACGAGGAGGGCCTGCGCGAGCTGTACGACCAGGGCTACCGCTTCTTCGTGGAGTTCGGCGCGCCCCGCACCGCGGAGGTGCTGGAGCGCCAGGACGTGGTGGTGCTGCGGCTGGCCGAAGAAGGACCCGCCCTGCCGACCCTGCTGCACGCACTGGCCAGGCTCTCCTGCCTCGGCTCCGAACTGTCCTGGCAGCAGCACTACGCGGACCAGGGCCGGCGCAAGGTCATGCTGCCCAACTACCCCTTCGAGCAGACCCGCCACTGGCTCGCCCACACCACCGCCGACCCGGCGACCGACGGGCTGGCCGGCCGGCTCAGCCGGGAGGGGCTGCACGGCGAGGAGCTGGGCCTGCCCGTCAAGCAGAAGCAGTACCGCTACACCTTCGCGCACCAGAACTTCCCCGAGCTGGTCGACAACTCCGGCGTGGTGCACGTGGGTTACTACCTGGAGATGCTGCGCGCCGTACTGGCCGAGCGGCACCCGGGCGCGCTGTGCCGCATCCGTGAGATGCGCTTCTCCACGCCCATCATGGTCTTCGCCGAGGAGACCAAGGAGGTGCTGCTCGTCCTCGACCCGCGCGAGGACGGCGAGGGCTCCTTCGACTTCCAGTTCCACAGCAAGGCCGCCGACGCCGCCCAGTGGAGCCTGAACGTGCACGGCGTCGTCGCCCCGGTGGACGCCGCCGCGCTCCCCGACGCCGCCCCGCTGGACGTACCGGCCATCCAGCGCGCCAGCGAGCGCAAGGTGCCGCGCGAGGAGTTCTACGAGCCGCTGGAGCAGGACCGCGGCTTCTACTTCGGCCCCGCCGTGCGCTACGTGGACGGCGCCTGGTGGCGGGACAAGACCGAAGTGCTCGTCAACTTCGCGGGACCCGAGGGCGAGACCGGCCGCCGCGACTACGCGCTCGGCTTCCACCCCGGCGTCCTGGACAGTTGTGCCCAGACCTGCAACTACGTGGTCCTGGAGCGCACCCCGAGCGGGCGCAAGTACATGGTGGCCGAGATGGACGAGGTCGTGCTGCGGCCGGGACCCGGCCCCGACGGGCTGTTCGCCTCGGTCTCGATGCCCGACTTCGACGCGGACCGCAAGGAGGTCACCGGCAGCTTCCGGGTGGTGGCCCGCTCCGGCGCCACCGTGGCCTCGGTCGGTCACATCAGGCTGAAGGAGTTCGACGAGAAGAAGCTCGGCGAACTCAAGGCCATGATGGACGCCGCCACCCTGGAGAAGGAGGGCGAGGACCGGGACTTCCTCCAGCGCTACGGCTACGCGGGTGCCGAGCGCAAGCAGGAAATGATCATGGAGTATCTGGGCCGGCTGCTGGCGCACATCCTGGAGATGGAGCCGGACGAGGTGGACCCGGACCAGCCGATGGGCGACTTCGGCCTGGACTCGATGACCGGCCTGCGCTTCTTCCACAAGACCGGCACGCTGCTCTCGGTGGACATCTCCTTCGCGGACCTGGTGCAGAGCGACACCCTGCGCGACCTCGCCACCAACCTGATGGACCTGCTCCCCGGCGGCAGCGGTCAGCGCGCCACGCAGACCAAGCCGTACGACGACGACCTCACCCCGGCGCACTGGATCCACGCCTACGAGCCGCGGCCCGACGCCAAGGTGCGGCTGTTCTGCTTCCCCAACGGCTACCGGGACGCCGACCTCTTCGACAGTTGGCGCGACCAACTCGGCCCCGAGGTCGACGTGTGCGCGGTCAAGCTGCCCGGCATGGACACCAAGCGGCTGGACGAGCGGGCGCCGTCCGACCTCGACGCCTTCATGCGGACCATGGAACGCGTCGTGGACCCGGGCCTGTTCGACATCCCCTGCGCCACCTTCGGGCACAGTTGGGGCGCGCTCTTCTCGTTCCGGCTCTCACACCGGCTCGGCCTCAACCCGGGCGTCGACCTGGTCAAGACGTTCGTCTCGGGCTTCGCCGCCCCCAGCGGCCCGAACCCCAGCATCCAGAACATCCTGGACGTGCTCGTACAGAACGGCATGAAGCGGATCCCCACCTACGAGGAGATCCGGCACGACGCGGACGCCGTCGAGGTCGTCGTCCGCGCCTACGGCGAGGCGTGGGACTACGGCGAGGTGGAGACGCGGGCCACGCTGCCGCAGCTGCTCGCCGCCTGTAGCCTCATCGACCGGTACACCTACGACCCGGCGGAGACCTTCACCACCCCGATCACGGCCTTCCACGGCGTGGACGACTGGGTGGCATCGGAGGAGGTCAAGCTGTGGGAGGGACTGACCAGCGGTCCCTTCCGCCTGCACACCATGGCGGGCGACCACCAGTTCATCGACGCGCACCAGTCACAGGCCAGGCTGCTGGCCATCATCAAGCAGGAGCTGCTGAGCGCGGTGGGCCAGTCGTGAGCGGCAGAAGTGACGGGTACGTGAACACAAGGAGAGACAGTATGCAACCGCGCTCGGCCGGTATCGAGGCGATCAACTTCTACGGCGGCTCCGCCTACCTCGACGTCAAGACCCTGGCCCAGTACCGGGGCCTGGACAACGAGCGGTTCGAGAACCTGCTCATGCACGAGAAGTCGGTGGCCCTGCCCTTCGAGGACCCGGTCTCGTTCGCGGTCAACGCCGCCAAGCCGCTGGTGGACGCGCTCAGCCAGGAGGAGCGCGACCGCATCGAGGTGCTCATCACCTGCACCGAGTCCGGCATCGACTTCGGCAAGTCGCTCAGCACCTACGTCCACGACTACCTGGGCCTGAGCCGCAACTGCCGGCTGTTCGAGGTGAAGAACGCCTGCTACGCGGGGACCGCCGGCTTCCAGAACGCCGTCAACTTCGTCCTCTCGCAGGTCTCGCCCGGCGCCAAGGGCCTGGTGGTGACCACCGACATCTCCCGCTTCAAGGCCACCGAGGGCGGCGAGGCGCTCCAGGAGGACTGGTCGTTCGCCGAGCCCAGCGGCGGCGCCGGCTCGATGGCCATCCTGGTCAGCGACACCCCGCACATCTTCAGCGTCGACGTCGGCGCCAACGGCTACTACGGGTACGAGGTGATGGACACCTGCCGCCCGGTACCCGACAGCGAGGCAGGCAACGCCGACCTGTCGCTCATGTCCTACCTGGACTGCTGCGAGGCCGCCTATCGGGCGTACGCCAAGAAGGTCGACGGCGTCGACTACGCCACCACCTTCGACTACCTGTCCTTCCACACCCCCTTCGGCGGCATGGTCAAGGGCGCGCACCGCACGATGATGCGCCGCATGTGCAAGGCGAAGAACCCCGCCATCGAGGCCGACTTCGAGCGCCGGGTGCTGCCCGGACTCACCTACTGCCAGCGAGTCGGCAACGTCTTCGGCGGCACCGTCTTCCTCAACCTGCTCGGCACCATCGCCCGCGGCGACTTCAGCACACCCAAGCGGGTGGGCATCTTCTCCTACGGCTCGGGCTGCTGCTCGGAGTTCTACTCCGGCGTCGTCACCCAGGACAGCCAGGACCGGGTGCGCGCGGTGGCCACCGACAAGGTGCTGGACGACCGCTACGAGCTGAGCATCGAGCAGTACCTGCGGCTGACCAAGGAGAACGAGGTCATCGAGTTCGGCACCCGCAACGTGGAGCTGCAACTCGACGTCATCCCGGAGGTCCTGGACACCGTCACCGGCCGCGGCCGGCTCTTCCTCAAGCGGGTCAACGAGTTCCACCGGGAGTACGTATGGGTGTGACCGAGGTCGTCACGCTGACCGAGCCGAGCCCCGGCGTCGCCCAGATCACCATGGCCGACCGGGAGCACAAGAACACCTTCACCGGTGAGCTGCTGATCGGCCTGGGCGCGGCGTTCGAGCAGGTCAGCGCGGATGAGCGGTACAAGGCGCTGATCCTCACCGGCTACGGCAGCTTCTTCTGCTCGGGCGGCACCCGCGAGGTGCTGCTCGACATCCACGCCGGCGAGTTCACCTTCCAGGCCGCCGGCGACGGGCTGCCGAACGCCTACTCGCTGCCGCTGGAGTGCCCGATCCCGGTCATCTCCGCCATGCAGGGCCACGCCATCGGCGGCGGCCTGTCCATGGGGCTGTTCGCCGACTTCGTGATCTTGTCGCGGGAGAGCATCTACACCGCGAACTTCATGAAGTACGGTTTCACTCCCGGCTTCGGGTCGACCCGCGTCTTCCCGACCAAGCTGGGCCTGCCGCTGGCCCAGGAGTTCCTGCTCACCGGCCGCACCTTCCGGGGCGCGGAGCTGGCCGAGCGGGGCGTGCCGTTCCCGGTCCGTCCCCGCAAGGACGTCCTGCCGACCGCGCTTGAGCTCGCCGAGAGCCTGGCCGAGAAGCCCCGACGCTCCCTGGTGCTGCTCAAGGAACACCTCGTGGGGGAGTTGCGCGAGCAGCTTCCCACGGTGATCGAGAAGGAGCTGGCGATGCACTCGATCACCTTCCACCAACCCGAGGTCAAGGAACTCCTCCTGAGCCGCTACGGTGCCTAGCCGCGCGAGCGGCACGCGAGAGACAAGCAAGAGAAGAAAGAGAAGAGAAGCATGACCCAGGACGAGATCTTCAAGGCCCTGCTGGCAACCTTCGCGGACATCATCCCCGAGGTCGACCTCAGCGCTGCCACCTTCGACGACAGCCTGAAGGAGCTGGGCGCCAACTCCATCGACCGGGCCGACATCATCACCGAGACGATGGAGCACGCGGGCGTCTCGCTGCCGATGGTCAGCTTCGCCGAGGCGCAGAGCATCGGTGACATCGTCCGCATCATCGACGGGGCCCGCTCGTGAGCGGGCCGCTCAGCGGCAAGGTCGCCGTCGTCACCGGCGGCTCCCGCGGCCTGGGTCGGGCCACCGTGCTGCGCCTGGCCAAGGGCGGGGCGACGGTCGCCATCGTGTACGCCAACGACGAGGCCAGCGCGAAGCAGACCCAACGCGAGGCCGAAGCGCTGGGCGGCTCGGCCCAGATCTACCGCTGCGACGTCTCCGACTCGGAGCAGGTCACCCAGACGGTGAAGGCGATAACGGGCGAACTCGGCCCGGTCGACATCCTGGTCAACAACGCCGGCATCATCCGCGACGGGCTGGCCGTGTCCATCAAGGACGAGGACTTCGACGCGGTCGTGAACACGAGTCTCAAGGGCGCCTTCTACTTCATCAAGGCGTGCTACTTCGGGTTCATCCGCCGGCGCAGCGGCTCGATCATCAACATCTCCTCGGTCGCCGGCGTCTTCGGCAGCGCGGGTCAGGCCAACTACGCCTCGGCCAAGGCCGGTCTGATCGGCCTGACCAAGACGATCGCCAAGGAGCTCGGCGAGCGCAACGTACGCTGCAACGCGGTTGCGCCGGGGCTGATCAGCACCGACATGACCGAGCACATGCAGGACGACACCCAGCGTCTTGGCCCGGTGCCGATGGGCCGCTTCGGTCGCCCCGACGAGGTCGCCAACCTGGTGGCCTTCCTCGCCAGCGACGAGAGTTCGTACGTCACCGGCCAGGTCATCTGCGTCGACGGCGGCATGGCGATGTGAGGCCCGGCCCGTGCCCCGCCCCTCGGGCGCGTACTCCTCAGACGTGCGGGACCACGGCCACCGGGCACCGGGCGTGGTGCAGCGCGGCGTGCGCCACCGAGCCGATGCGCGAACCGATGGGGGAGCGGCGCACCCGCCGGCCGACCACCAACAGGGCCGCCCGCCCGGTCTGCGCGAGCAGCACCTGACCGCCGGAGCCGATCTCCACGTGCTCCTCCACCGGCACCTGCGGGAACTTCTCCCGCCACGGGGCCAGCGCCTCGCTCAGTTGCTGCCGCTCGTACGGTTCGAGGCCACCGGCCTCATCGGCGAGGCGCAGCGAGCCGGGGCTGTAGGCGAAGACCGGCGGCAGGCTCCACGCCCGGACCGCGCGCACCGGCAGGCCACGGGCGGCTGCGGCCTCGAAGGCGAAGCCCAGCACCGGCGCGCTGTCCTCGGCCGAACCCTGCTGGCCCACCACGATCTCGTCCGCCGGGCGGGCGGCGGCCTCCGCCCCGGCCGGCTCCTCCGGGGCGCGCACCGAGACCACCGGCCGGCTGACCCGGGCGATCACCTGCTGGGCGTGCGAGCCGAGCAGGAAGCCGAGCAGTGCCCCGTGCCCGCGGGAGCCGAGCACCAGCAGTTCGGCGCTCTCATTGGCCTCCACCAGCGCGGTCACCGGCTCGGCCGACAGCACCTCGGCGACGACGGACAGCTCCGGGTGGCGCTCGACGAGCTGCCGCTGCGCGTCGCTGACCACCGTACGGGCCCACTGCACCTGCTCGTCCTGGTCGTCGACCACCGGCGCCGTCATCGGCTCCCAGTGCCAGGCGTGCACCACGCGCAGCGGCAGCCCGCGCCGCAGCGCCTCATCGGCGGCCCAGTCGGCGGCGGCCAGGCTCTCGGGCGAGCCGTCGACGCCCACAGTGATCGGACGAGTCATGGTCGGCCTCCAGAAGAATCGGACGGGCAGTGACAGGGCGGCTGCCCCGGTGATCATCATCGCAAACCCGGACACCCGCAGGTCAGGGCCTTTGGTCCCGGACGAGTGGCCCCGCGGTGGGGGCCGTCCTTGCAGACCTGTGCTGGTGCTTGCGTACCGGTACCTCAGTGCCCCAGCACCTCACCCCGCCAGCAGCGCCGCAGCGGCCGTCAGCAGGTCCCGGTTGCTCCCGGTGAGGTCACGCCGGGTCAGTGCGTGTACCGCGTCCGCCTGTACGCCGAGGTCTTCCAACGGGACGTCGACGTTGCCGCGGGCGCGGGTGGCGCGGCGCAGCGCGACGCGGAACCCGGCGCCGCGCGGCAGCGGCGCGAGCAGTTCGGGCAGCCACACCCGCAGCAGTTCGTGCGTCCACACGTTGGCGCCGCCGGCCCCGGTGCGCGGCGCGGTGCCAAGCACCGGGCCGAGGCCGTTGTCCTGGAAGCCGGCGGCGAAGACGTCGGCGGCCGAGTACGAGAGCGCGTCGGTGATCAGCACCTTGGGGCCGGTGTGGCGCGTCAGCCCGGCAGTGATCGCCGCCGGGTCGGTGAGCGCGAACCCCTGCGAGTACACCTCGCCGGTCTCCAGGGCGGAGCGGATCGAGGCGGCCCAGGTGCGGAACCCGGTGTGCGCGCCGGCCAGCGCCAGCGCGGCCCCGGTGGTGGCGAGCGAGAAGCTTACCGGCGCGATCGGCTCCCCACTCAGCACCTGCAACGCGGACTCGGCGGCCGGCACCAGGCCGCCCGGGTTGCCGCGGACGTCCACGATCAGCCCGCCGGCCGGGGCACGCGCCGCGACCTGCGCCACCTGCTCTGCGAACGGCCGTGCGCCGGCCACGTTGAAGGAGAAGATCCGCAGGTGCCCGTAGGCGCGCCCACCCAGCCGCACCGTCCGGTGGGCGAGCACGCTGCGCAGCGTCCTGGCGCCGGCCCGGCGGGCCGGTGGCGGTGCGAACATGCGGCGCTTGAGCTGGCGGGTTGCCTCGTTGCCGGCGTCGATGCCGAGCCCGGTGGCCAGCGTGGGGACCGGGTCCTGGGCCCGGCCGGCCTGCTGGTCGGCGGCCCGTACCCGCCAGGGCAGGCGCGTCTCGCGGCGGCGTCCCGAGCGGGTGCGGTAGGACACCTGGACCCAGTGTTCGTCGGGTGGCGGCATGGTGCGCAGCGGGCGCAGCGTCAACGATTCGAGGCCGCGCGCCAGCCGTGCTTCGTGGTGCGAGCCGGCCTGTGCGGCGGCGTGCCGCTCGATGGCCCGGTCGATCGGCACCCCGTTCCACGCCTCCAACTCCACACCCGCGTCGAAGCCGGCGTGCACCAGGGTGGGTTCCACCTTGGAGACGAGGTGGTGGGGCGTGCCGTCCGGGTCGGTGTAGCGCTCGACGAGGAAGCCGAGGGTGGCGACGTGGCCGCGGTAGGGGGTCGGGAGCTGGTAGAGGGTGTGCAGGTCGCGCAGGTCCCGGAAGGTGTCGGCGAGTTCGGCGTGGAACTGGAGCTCGCTCAGCGGCGCCAGTCGGCGCTCCAGCAGACGCAGCCGCTGCACCGGGTCGATGGCGTGCATGGCGCGCTTGAGCGGCAGGTGGACGTAGAGCTCGGCGAGCAACACCCGTGCCGCCGCGACCAGTTCGTACCGGGCGGCCAGCGGCAGCGGGTCGGCCTCGGCCCGGGCGAGGAACTCCGCCAGGCCGACCGACTCCGGCAGCGGCTTGGCCGGCCCGGTCGACCCCGTCGGCCTGGCTGGCTTGGCTGGTCCGGTGGCGCGGGTCGGGCGGGTCGCGCGGGTTGGTCCAGTGGCGCGCGCCGTACCTGTCGGGCGGGCGCGGGCCGCGCTCACCGGTAGTACTCCGCGAGGAACTGGAGCTCGGGCACCGCGCTGCGGGCCACCGCGGCGAAGTAGCGTGCGTCGTGCACCAGCCCGTCCAGCGGCGGGACGACCAGATCGGGCGGGACCTCACCGGCGGCGGCGAAGGCGCCCACGTCCCCCTCCGGCAGATCGCCGAACAGGGCGAGCGGCGCCTCGGGGTCATCCAGCGGGCCGCCCCAGGACGCGAGCGCGTCCTGCGCGGAGCGCCAGGCCGCCACCGGATCGCGGCGCACCTTGGCCAGCGCGCGCAGCACCCCGGGCCATTCCAACTCGGCGTCTGCGCTGCCAGGTTGGCGCACCGCGACGGTGCGCGCGAGGCCGGCCACGGTCAGCGCGCTGGTGTGGGTGGCGCCGGCCGCCTTCATCAGCGCCGGGGTCCCGTACCGCGGCCGGCCGTCCACCAGCACCAGTCGCACGTGCCGCTCGGTGGCGGTGATCAGGTTGCGGTACGGGTCCAGACGCGGCGCGTGGCGCTCCAGGACGAGCAGGTCGGCGAGGCCGCCCTGCCGCAGCCGGCCCACCTGCGGCCCCCAGGCGGTGGCCAGCGCGTCGCCGGGGTTGGCGGTGACCATGTCGCACAGCTCGCGGTCGTTGAAGTGACCGTCGAACCGGTGCTGGTTGACGGCGTCGGCGACCTTGAGTTCACCCAGTACGTGCTTGGTGCCCGAGGGGGACCAGTCGGAGCCGAGCGCGATCCGCAGTCCCTGCTGGTGGGCCGCGACCACGTCGGTGGTCGTGTGGTACAGCCAGTAGTTGGAGAGCGGGGACCACACCACGGTGCCGCGCTCGGCGGAGTTGACGCCTGTGACGGCATGCTGCCAGTGCCCGAAGTCCTGCGGGGTCAGCGCGGTGGCGTGCACCCCGATCAACCCGGGCCGCAGACACGGCTCCAACTCCTCGAACTCCCGGTGCACGACGCTGCCCGGCTTCCCCTCGGCGACGTGGTAGATGAGGACGCGTGTGCCGTCCAGCTTCGCCGCCCGGTCGGTGCGCAGCACCTCGGCGTCGAGTTGCAGCGCGGCGGTCAGCACCCGGTCGGTGCCGGCCGGCAGCTTCTCGTGGTCGATGAGGCGCAGCAGCCGGCCGTCGACGGGTCGGGACGTCACGGGCGCGCCCTGGATCGCGGTGGTCCCGCCGACCAGGGCCTTGACGGCCACGTACGCCAGCAGCGCCGCGGGTGCGGCCTGCCCGAGCACCTTGGCCGGCCAGGTGATGGAGGTGGCGTAGTCGGGTGGGTGCCGCTCGTCCACCCAGCGGTCGTGGTGGGCGTAGGGCACGCCGGGCGCCTCCCACAGCGGCAGGGTGTTGTACGCGATGTGGTTGTGCAGGTCGATCAGGCCGGGCAGGACCAGCGCGCCGGTGTCCAGGACCGGCGCGTTCGCGAACCCGGCGGGCGGGCGCTGTTCGGCGCCGCGCACCGCGGCCAGCCGGCCGTCGTCACCCACGTAGACGGCGCCCGGGTCGAGCACCCGGTGGTCGGCGTCGAAGGTGAGGACCGTCCCGCGGAGCACCAGCGCCATCAGCGCGGCGCCTTCCAGACCAGGGTGTGTTCGTCGTCGGGCGACGGTCGGCTGACCGAGTTCTGCGCGTCGCCCGGCAGGGCGCGCACCCAGGCGTCGTCACCGAGGAAGTCCGGTACGCCGAAGGGCAGGTCGCGGCGGGGGACCGGGGCGTAGTCGGCCTCGGTGAACTCGGTGCCGTAGTTCGGTCCCGTGGCGTCGCCGTCCGGGTCCGGGGTCACCACCTCCCGCAGTTGGGTGACGGCCGCGCGCCAGGCGGTCAGCAGGGCGGCCGGGGCGTGGCTTGAGGGGTGGGGCACGTCGACCACCGGGGCGTGCGGCCGGGTGCTCCACAGCCTGATCGCCTCCCTGGCCATGAACCCCATCGGCACGATGGCCTGGAGCGAGACGTCGGTGGCCCGGTCGAAGACCGCGTTGCGCCACTCCAGTTGGTCCGGGTCGGCGAGTCGGTCCTTCATCGCGAACGCCTGCCCGGGGTGGACCGCGTAGGCCCAGGCGTTCAGGCACACGTAGGAGCGGGTGAGGCCGAGCTTGGCCAGGAAGCCCTGCACGCGCTGGCCGGCGTTGCCGACCAGGGTGCGGCCGGCGATCCGCTCGGTGGGGCCCGGGTCGGAGGCGACGACCAGGACGCGGGCCGAGCCGTCGAGCCGGCCGCGGTAGAAGATCGGCCCCCAGTCGGCCCAGAAGGCGGTGGGCTCGGGCACGGCCGGCACCTGCGCGAACAGGGCCGCGAACTGGTCGGTGGGACCGCGGTCGAACTCCGGCATGACTCACCGCCTCCGAACCGGGCGGGCGTCGTCGCGCGGGTGTGCGGGTGTGTTCACGGGGCTCTCCACGGGGGCGGGCTGACGGGGCGGGGGCCGGCCGGGCGGCTCGCGCCGTACGGCGGCCGGAGCGTACGAGCCTGTCGGCGCGCCGCGCGGGCCGCCCGGTGGCACCGGTCTCCGCCTCCATGAATCACTCACCCCCCACCCACCCAAACCCCGACACCCGCCAACTGGACCAGCGCGGGGGCAACCGGCCCGGGCGGGCTGCGGCCCACGGGCAGGCGGGAGCGGGGCCTGACGCGGCCCCGGGTGGGTTACTCCGCCGCCGTGGCCGCGCCGGCCAGCGCCCCGAGGATCAGGGCGCTGAGCGCGGCCACCGCCGCGGCGTCCGTGAGCTGCCCGCGCTGCCGTTCGGCGGCGATCGCCTCAGCCGCGCCGAGTAACCCGACGCAGCGCAAACGCAGTTCGTCGGCGGGGAGTTCGGCGTACGGGCGGAGGCTGGTGACCAGCAGGTCCAGATAGCCGGTCAGCGTCTCGGGCGGGCCCGCGGCCGGTTTGGGGCCGGCCCGCAGCGCGGCCGAGACGGCGCCCAACTCCGGCATGGCGGTGGCACAGTCGAAGTACGCGGTGCTGATCACCCGGGCCACCTCGCCCGCGGTCGCCGGGGCGGCCCGTACGGCCTCGGTGATCGCGGCGCGGTGGCGGGCGTCAAGCCGTTGGTGCAGCGCGAGCAGGAGCGCGGGGCGGGTGCCGAAGTGGTCGTAGGCGATGGGCCGGCTGACTCCGGCTGCCTCGGCGAGGGTGACCAGGGTCAGCCCGTCGGCGCCCTGCGCACGGACGATCGCGGCGGCGGCGTCGAGCAGTTGCTCGCGCCTGGCCTGCCTGGACAGGCGGGTGGGGGTGCGGGCCACGGCTGGTGTGTCCTCCCTGGTGCGGCGTCCCTGCGGCTACCGGCCAAGGTTATGCTACAAAACGTAGGCTACAAAATGTAGCTTGATGGTCAGGGGAGGAACTCGGCGTGACACAGGCACCATCGGTATTGATCCTGGGCGGCTCGGGTCAGGCCGGCGCGGCCACCGCCGCGCTGCTGCGGAGCTGGCACCCACACCTGCCGCTGACGATCGCGGGCCGCGACCTGGCCCGCGCCGAGCGGGTCGCGGCCGGGCTCGGGGCCGCCACCGCGGTCGCCGTCGACCTGACCCGCGGCGACCTGGGCCTGCCGGCTGCCCCGCCGGGCGGCGGACACACGGCGGTGGTCGCCGCACTGTGGGACGACCGGCTGCACGGCCTGCGCTACGCACAGCGCCACCGGGTGCCCTACCTCAGCATCTCCAGCGGCCTGACGGACATCGCCCCCGAGGTCGTCGCCGCTGCTCAGGGAGCGGGCGCGCCGCTGCTGCTGGCCAGCCACTGGTGCGCGGGCACCGTCGTGCTGGCAGCGTTGGCATGGGCGGACGCGTTCGAGCGGGTCGACAGCGTCCGCATCGGGGCCGTACTCGACGAGGCGGACACCGGCGGGCCCGCCGGCATCGCCGACCTGGCCCGCTGGTCGACCGCCACCTCGGCGGGCCTGGTGCGCCGCGACGGCATCTTCACCTGGCTCCCGGAAGACGCCGCGCAAACGCCTTTGACCAGCATCGACGGCACCGTACTGACCGGGCAGAACGTCGCCATCCTCGATGTGCCGAGCCTCGCGCTGGCCACCGGGGCCGCGGACGTCCGCTTCGCCTTCGCCGTCGGCGAGTCCGCCGGGCGGCGCGGCGGCGGGGGCCCGTCCATCGAGGTGCGGATCGACCTCGTCGGGGCGGGCCGGGGCGGTGCGCCGCTGCGGGTCAGCCGCGCGCTCGTCCACCCCGAAGGACAGCGCCCGCTGACCGCCCTCGGCATCGCCCTCGGCGTCGAACGCCTGCTGGGGCTGCGCGGCCCGGCCGCCCCGCCCGGCCTCCACACGCCCGAGTCACTGATCGACCCGGAGTACGCGGTCCAGCGGTTGGGGCAGATCGGAGCGGTGGTCACCGACCTGCCGGCCGGTGGCTGAGCGCTAGCCGGCCTGCTGGATGCGGATCATGTTGCCCGACGGGTCGCGGAACGCGCAGTCGCGCGGCCCCCAGGGTTGGTCGATGGGTTCCTGGAGCACCTCGGCGCCCGAGGCCCGGACCCGTTCGAAGGTGGCGTCCAGGTCGTCGGTGCGGAACACGGTCATCGGCAGCACACCCTTGGTGAGCAACTCCTGCAAGGTGTCGCCGTCCGCCTGGGAGCGGCCGGCGTGCGGCTCCGAGAGCACGATCTGGAGGTCGGGTTGGTCGTCGCTGCTGAGGGTGACCCAGCGGAAGCCGTCCGATGCGACGTCGTTGCGCACGACCAGGCCGAGCGCGTCCCGGTAGAAGCCGAGCGAAGCGTCCGGGTCGTTGACGGTGATGTGGCAGTACTGAAGTGCGATGGTCATGCGGCCCACGCTAGGCGCGGGCCGCATGACCCGCTTCTCGAATCCTGCTCGATGCGCCGCGCAGCGGCCTGGTGGTCACCTTCGCCACACAGGCCGGCATCGCCACCACCGCCCGGTGTTCCCGACTGCGGTACGCGCTGGGTGTCTCACCCACGATCTCGGTGAATCGCGAGCTGAAGGACCCGAGCGAGGTGGCACCCACCGCCAGACACGCGTCGGTCACGCTCATCCCGGCGCGCAGCAGCGCCATCGCCCGCTCGATCCGGCGGGTCATGAGATAGCCGTACGGCGTCTCGCCGTACGCCGCACGGAACCGGCGCGAGAAGTGCGCGGGCGACATCAGCGCCTGGCGCGCCATCGTCGGCACGTCCAGCGGGCGGGCGTACTCCCGGTCGATCAGGTCCCGGGCGCGCCGCAGATGGGCCAGGTCGGCGAGCTCTTCCGGGGTCATGCAACGACGCTACCACCGCGGTGCTGACGTGGGCTTTCGTGCGGATCTACGGGGTTTGGCTGGGCTACCTGGCGCGCCGGAACCACGACGCGCCGTGGCGACCGGGCGCGCCGGCTGCATGGGACGTACGGGATGTACTGGACGCCTTGGATGCGTGGGACGCGCCGCGTCCGCCGGAGGCGCGGGGCTCACCGGTCCCATCGGGCTCACTGGGCGTGCCGGGCCCACCAGGCCGGCGGCGCACGGTGTCGTACGCGCCGGCGGACGGCGTCACACGGCCAGGTGGGCCCGGCGCGGGTGTCAGGGGGTCGGCGCGAGCACCCACAGGCGGTGGTCCCAACCGATGTCGCGGCAGTCCGTGACCGCGCAACCCGCGTCCGCCGCCAGCGCGGCCACCTCCGCCTCGGTACGGAGCCCCGAGCCGAACGCGGCCGTCAAGTGCAGATGGTGCAGCGCGTCATCGAGGTCGGCGAACCCCTCCGGCGCCACGGCCCCCGCCCCGGCGGCCCCCGCCTCCGCGGCTCCCGCTCCCGCCATCCGCCCGACCCGCTCCACCAGCACCAGCCCGCCGCCGGCCGCCAGCCCGGCCGCCGCGTCGCGCAGCGTCAGCACGGCGTCCGCCGCGGGCAGCCGCTCCAGCAGACGGCACAGCAACAGCGCCTGGGCGCCGGGCGGTACCGGGCCCGCATGGGGGAGGAGTTCCACCCGGGGCAGCACGTCCGCGTCGAGCACCCGCTCGCCGACCACGGCCAGCTCCGAGGGGAGCGCGCCGAGCCGCACCCGTAGCGAGGGAAACGCCTTCACCAGGGCGTTCACCACTGTGCCCGCGCCGGGTCCGGCCGCGGTCAGCGTTGGCACCCGCGACCAGTCGTACGCCTGCACCGCGCCCGACGCGATCCACCTGGCCTCCTCCTCCACCGCCCAGCGGGCCGAGCCGCCGACCGCCGCGTCGGTGCGCAACGCGTCGGCCAGCGGCTCGCCCGCCGGGGTGCGCGCCGCCGGCCTGCCGGTGCGCACCGTGTGTGCCAGGCCCGCGAGCGACAGATCGAACGCCGCTTGCGCGCCCCGCAGGTCGTACTCCTGGAGGGAGTGGTCGTCCTCGACGAGTTCCTCGCCCACCGGGGCGAGCCGGTAGCCACCGGCGTCCTTCGCACACACCTCAAGGGCGACCAGATAGTCAAGGAGCGCGGTCAGGGAGCGCAGGTCCGCACCGCAGCGCCGGGCCAACTCCGCCCCGTCACCCACCCCCTGGTAGACGAGGTCGATCAGGCCCAGGGTGACGGCGGTGCGGATGGCGAGGCCGGGCGCCAGGTCGGTCAGTTCGTGCAGTCGGTCGTGGGCGTCCTGCTGCTCTTCCGCCCGCTCTTCCGCAAGGGCCGGCGCGGCCGGCGCTACGTGCTCGCCGTGCGGGGCGTCGGTGCGGCGCCAGTAGCCGGTGATGTGGGTGTGTTCCCGCGGCACTTGGCGGTCCACCGCGAGGTGGCGCCGGATGCCCTTGAGGACGCCGGCCTCACCTGCGGCCCAGACGAAGACCGTGCCGGGGAGCCACGTCATGGCGCGCACCGCCTGCTCCAACAGGTCGGTGCTGCCGGCGGGCGCCCCGTCCCGCACCAGCCACGTGACCTCGGCGTCGGCGGCGGTCGGCAGCTCCTGGCGGTGGCTCTCCTCGCCGACCTCGATGAACACCCGGGCGCGGGTACCGGCCGGCATCTCCGCCAGCCAGCGCCCGATCGCCGGCAACGCGGTCTCGTCACCGATGGCCAGCAGCCAGTCCGCGCCTTCGGGCGCGCTGTGCGACATCTTCGGCCCGGCGATCCAGGTGGGGTCGCCGGGCCTGGCCCGCGCGGCCCAGGAGGAGGCGACGCCGCCGGGGTGGCGTACGAAGTCGAAGTCGATCTCGCCGGCCTCCGGGTCGAACCTGACCGGCGTGTAGTCCTTGGCCAGCGGCCGTGCGTCGGTGGGCCAGTCGAGGCTGCTCACGTTCTGCCCGGGGAGCGCCGGAGGCTGCCCGGGTCGCTCGGCGAAGAAGAACTTGACGTGGTCGTCAAAACCGTCGGTACGCAGCGCCGGCAGGTCGAGACCGTCCCGGTGGAACGCCCGCAGCTGTGGGCCGCCCAGCGTCACCCGGCGCATCCCCGGCGTGACGTCGAAGGCCCGTAGGACCGTCAACTCCCGCAGCACGATGGGGAAGGTGACGACGGTGCGGGGACTGCGGCGGGACATCTGCGGAACTCCTTCGGTCGGCCGGGTCCGGCCAGGCTAGGGCGGCGACCGCCCCGCGCATCCAACCCGCGGATCAGGACCTGCCCACTGCGCGGCCCATCGGGTGACACCCCGGGCGACGACTCCGGACGGACGGCGCCCCCGGACAGGCGGCACTCCCGGGGGCGCGGCGCGCGGGGTACCCGCTGCGGCGCTGGCCACTGCCTGCTCCCCCGCACGGGGACGTCCGATGCGGTGCGCCGGCCCCGATGGCGGTCCAGGTGTGGCCCGGACATGCGGCCTCGGCGTAGGGCCTCGGTGCACGGTCTCGGCGTACGGCCCGGGTGCGGGGTCCCGGCGTACGATCCGGGCGCCGCGTTCGACGATCCGGCCCGCCCGTTTCGACGCCGCGCCCCGCCCCGCGCCTACGGTCACCACGGTGTCCAACCCCACCCCCGCCACGCGGCTCCTGCGGCAGTGCCTGGCCGACGCCCGCCCGTACCTCGCGCGCTCCGCCTGCTGGGCGGCGCTCCGTCAGCTCGCCTTCCTCGCCCTGCCCTGGCTGCTCGGTCGCGCCGTCGACAACGGCGTCAAGGACGGCGACACCACCGCAGCCGCCGGCTACGCGGCCGTTTTCCTGTGCGCCGCAACCGCCGAGTACGCGGGCATGCGCGGCTGGCAGAAGTGGAGCAACCTCGCCGAGGCCCACGCCGGCGCCCGGCTGCGCACCCGGTTGCTCGGGTCCGTGCTCACCGTCGACACCGACACCCTGGAGCGCGGCGCCGACCGCACCGGCGACCTCGCGGTGCGCGCCACCCGCGACGTCGACGCCGTCCTGGCCTGGGTGCACGGTCTGACCACCTGGGTGGTCATCGGCCTCACCGGGCTGCTGCTCGGCCCCGCACTGTTCGGCCTCGATCCACTCCTGCTACTCGTCGCACTCGCCACGGTGCCCGTACTGCTGCTGGTCAACCGGGTCTTCCCGCCGCTGTACGCGCGGCGGGCCGAGGCGCTTTCGCGGGCCCACGGCCGGCGCGGCAGCACCGTCGAAGAACTCCTCGCCGCGCTGCTGCCGCTGCGTGGCGTGGGCGCCGACCACCTGCTGGTCGAACGGCACCACCGGCACAGCGCCCAGATCACCCGGCGTACCCTGCGGCTCGCCTCGGTCGGCGCGGCCTGGGAGGCGATCGCCTTCGTGGTGCCGCTGCTGGCCGTGGTCGCCGGGCTGCTCCTCGGCGGGCACGCGGCGATCGACGGCCGGATCACCGTCGGCCAGCTCACCACCTTCGCCCTGTGGATGGGCACGGTCTCGGTGGCCGTCGGCGTCACGGTCGACCGGCTCGGTGACCGCGCCGATGCCCTGGTCGCCGCCGGCCGGATCAGCGAGGTGCTCGACCTGCCGGCGCCCACCGGCGACGGTTCGGCCACGCTGCCGCGGCGGGGCACGTTGGTCGCCACCGGCCTCACCGTGCACCGGGCGGGCCGGGCCCCGATCGGCCCGCTCGACCTGACGGCCGAGCCCGGCGAGTGGATCGTGCTGACGGGGCCCACCGGCTGCGGCAAGAGCACCCTGCTGCGTGCACTGGCCCGCCTCGTCCCGGCCGCGGGCACGGTCGACTTCGGCGGGCACGACCTGGCCGCACCCCATCCCGACGCGCTGTACCGCACGGTGGGGTTCGTCCCCGAACACCCGCTGCTGCTTGACGGCACCGTCGTCGACAACCTGCTGCTCGGCGGGGACCGGGACGCCGAGGAGTTGGCCGCGGCCTGCGAGGTCGCCGGGCTCGACCTGGCCCTGGCCGGGCTGCCGGCTGGCCTGGACACCCCGGTGGGCGAGCGGGGCGGCGCCCTGTCCGGCGGACAGCGCCAACTCGTCGCCCTCACAAGGACGTTGCTGCGCGGCTGCCCGGTCCTGCTGCTCGACGACGTGACCTCGGCGCTGGACGCCGCGACCGAGGCGCAGGTACTGGCCCGGCTGCGTGACGCCACCACGGGCCACGTCGTCGTGTTCGCCTCGCACTCGCCCGCGGTCCGTGCCCTGGCCGACCGTGAGATCACCCTCGCGGGCCCGGCCGCCCGACCCAGCCACCCCACCCTGGAGCCCCGGCATGCCTGACCCCACCCACCCGCGGCCGAACGCCCGGCCTGCCTCGACCGCTGACCGTCTCGACGCGCCCGCTGCGCCCGCCGCGTCTGCTGAGTCCGCGGTGCCCGCTGCGCCCGTCCCCGACGTTCCGCAGGTGCCCGGAGCGCCCGTCGCGGATCGCCCGTACGCGTGTGAGGCTCCAGCAGCGGACGCGCCGTACGCGTCTGAAGGGCCGGCCACCGGCCGTCCGCACACCCCCCAGTCGCCCGTACTGCTCGCCGAACTGCCCGACGGGCGAGGTGTGTTCGGCCGTGCGCTGCCCTTCCTGGTGGGGCACCGGATGGCGCTCGCGCTGACCGTCCTGCTCAACCTCACCGCCGCCGCGCTCGCGGTCGGCGTGACGGCCTGCATCGGGCAGGTCGTCGACGCGGCGGGCGGCGGTGACCGGGCTGGGTTGGTCCGTTGGATGGTGCTGTTGCTGTGCTGCGTCGTGGTCAGCGGGGGCACCGCCTGGGCGTCGCGCTACTGCCTGGTGCGGGTTGGCGAGCGGGTGCTCGCCGGATTGCGGGAGCGGGCGACGGCCGCGGTCGGGGCCGCCCCGCTGCGCTTCGTGGAGGCGCACCGCGGCGGTGACCTGCTGCGCCGGCTGACCGGCGAGGTCGCAGGGCTCGCCGCGTTCGTCGGCGGCACGCTGCCCGACCTGGTCACCGCGGTGGCCGTACTGGGCCTGACGGCCGTCATGCTGGCCGGCTACGCGTGGCCGCTGATGCTGCTGCTGACCGTGGCGTTCGCGCCGGCCGCGTACGTGATCGTGCGGGGGTTCCACCGTGGCGCCGGGCCGGCGTACGCGGCCGTCGCCGCCGCCGAGTCGGCGGTGGCGGCGCGGTTCACCGAATCGCTACCCGCGCAGGAGGAGTTGCGGACGTCGGGGGCCGTACCGCGCTGGCTGGCGCTGTTCGCCGGGGACAACGAGCGGCTGCTGCACGCGCGCGAGGCCCAGGTGCGCGCCGAACTGCGCCTGAACCGGCTCACCCTCCTCCAGGCGGGGTGCGTGGCCCTGCTGTTGGTGGTGAGCGCGGCACTGGTCGGGCGCGGCACGCTGACCGTCGGTGTGGCCGTGGTGTTCGTGCTCGCCACCCGGGACGTGCTGCACCGGTTCGAAGACCTGGCGGGCGCGCTGGGCGACGCGCGTGAGGCCCAGGTGCGGCTGGCCAGGCTGCTCGACCTGATTGCCGCGACCGCCCCGACCACCCCGACCACCTCGCCCGCCGCGACCGCCCCCGGGGCAGTGGCCACCCCGCCGGCCGCAGTCACCCCCGCGACAGCGGCTCCGCCCGCCGCGGCCACCCCGATGCCAGCGGCCACCCCGCTCCCCGTGCGCTTCTCGCCGACCCGAGCCGCCCAAACCCGGCGTCGATCGCAAGGCCAGCCCCAGCGCGGCTCCCAGCCCCAAGCCCAACTTCGTCCCCAACCTCACCCGGACCTGCCAAGCCGCGGTCAACTCGTGGTCTCCGGGCTGGAGTTCGGCTACCGGGCCGGGCGGCCGGTCATCGGCGGGCTGTCGCTGACCGTGGAACGCGGGGACCGGTTGGCCGTCGTCGGGGAGACCGGCTCGGGGAAGTCCACCCTGGGCAAGTTGCTGGCCGGGCTCTACCGGCCGGACGCGGGCACCGTCAGCTACGCGGGCCACGACCTCGCCACGCTCGACGAGGCCCGATTGCGGGCCCGGATCGTCCTCGTTCCCCAGGAGGTCGTGTTGGTCCGCGCCACCCTCGCGCAGAACCTCGCCCTGGTGGCCGGCCGCCCGGACCGGGCCCGTCTCACCCACACCCTGGACCGGCTCGGCCTCGCCGGGTGGGTCGACTCGCTGCCGCGCGGGTTGGACACCCCGGTGGGGCCGCGGGGCCTGTCGGCGGGGGAGCGGCAGTTGGTGGCCATCGCCCGGGCCGCGCTCACCGACCCGGCGGTGCTCATCCTGGACGAGGCGACGGCCGGCGTGGACCACGCCACGGCGGCCCGGATCGAGGAGGCACTCGCCGCGACGGCACAGGACCGCGCCCTGGTGGTGATCGCCCACCGGGCGGACACCATCGCCCGCGGCCACCGCCTGCTGACCTTGCCGACGGGACGCATCACGCAGCCGACCGGACACCCGCCCCGGCCGGCCGGACGCCGTACCCAGCCCCACCCGCCCCAGGCCCAACCTGACCCAGCCTGATCCGCCCCCGGGCCGGCGTCCCCAGCATCCCCTGCGTCCCGCCGGCGCCCCCCCCCGTGTCCTCCGCATCCCCGGGCACACAGGACGGTGCGGACCCGCCCCCCTCCGGGCGGGCCCGCACCGTCCTGTGTCCGTGGTGGTCCGGCCGCATCGGCCGGACCACCAGGGTGTGCCGCTATTCGCCCGCCACCGCCTTCGCCAGGATCGGCGTGAGCTGCTCGGTGACCCACGGGGCGCTCAGCGCGTCCGGGTAGGCGATGGCCGTGGCCAGCGAGTTTTCGGACGGAATGACGGCGAAGTGCTTGTTCTTGACCGCCCCCAGCGAGCGGAAGAGCTTGTTGCCCTCCAACTCCTTCGGGCTGAGCACACCCTTGTCGCCGAACGGGTACGTCACCAGCAGCACGTCGGCGTCGAGCTGGTCCAGGTTCTCCAGGCTGACGCCGTTCTTGTCCGGTCCGTAGCCGCGCGCCTTGGTGGTCTTGGTGAAGCCAAGCCGCTCGAAGGGGCCCGGGTCCTGGTCGGCGTAGGACATGAAGCTGACCTGCTCCGGGTGGACCACCGCGTAGGTGTACGTCTTGCCCTTGAACTCGGGGTGCGCCGCGGCGGCGGCCTTCGTCGCCTTGTCGTTGTCGGCGATCACCTTCTCCGCCTCCCCGGTACGGCCCAGCGCCTTGGCCGCGATCCGCAGCCGCTCCTCCCAGGTCAGGGTGTCCGCGTGCTTCTTGTCGGTGAAGGTGACCACCGGGGCGATGGGGGTGAGCTTGGCGTAGTCGGCCTGCATCGACCAGGAACCCATGCCGAGGATGACGTCCGGCTCCTCGGCGGCGATGTCCTCGTACGCGGTGCCGTCCGTGTCGTCGTACGTCTTGAGCTTGCCCGCGCCGAGCTTGTCGATGGCGCGCTGCTTGAACGCGGCGACCTCGCCGCCGTCCTCCACGTCCGGGGTGATCACCGGGACAATGCCGAGCGCGAGGGCGATGGCGGTGTCACCGTCGGAGACGGTGGCGACCTTCACCGGCTTCTCCTTGACCTCGGTGCTGCCCCAGGCGTTGGGCAGCTTGACCGGGAAGCCGGCGGTGGCCGGCCCGCCGCTGGCCGCGGGCGAGCCCTTGTCGTCCTTCGTGTCGTCCCCGCCGCAGGCGGTGAGCAGTCCCAGACAGGCGGCGAGTGCGGCGACGGTGGCCAGGGCACGGGCCGGACGGCGAGACGTGGTCGGGTGGTGCATCGGTTCTCTCCTACGGACGGTGACGGCGGCCCAGGGGGAAGATCTGGGGCCGATCGGTGTGGGGATGGGGGACGACGAGGCAGGCCAGGCCGAACACTTCGGCCACGGTCTGCTCGGTGAGCACGTCCTCGGGCGGGCCCTGGCGCACGATGCGTCCGTCGCGCATCGCGACGATCGTGGAGGCGTAGAGCGCGGCCTGGTTGAGGTCGTGCGAGACGAGCACGATGGTCTTGCCTGACTGCTCGTTGAGGTCGGCGAGCAGGTCGAGCACTTCGATCTGGTGGGCGACGTCGAGATAGGTGGTGGGCTCGTCGAGCAGCAGTGTGGGGGTGTCCTGAGCCAGGGCCAGCGCGATCCACACCCGCTGCCGCTGCCCGCCCGACAACTGGTCGACGGGCCGGTCGATGAGTTCAGCCGTTCCCGTTGACAGCAGCGCGGCGGCGATCACCTCGTCATCGGCGGCGGTACGGCGCTGCCCGAACTGCCGGTGCGGATGCCGGCCGCGCCACACCAGGTCGCCCACGGTGATGCCCTCGGGTGCGATCGGCGACTGCGGCAGGATGCCGAGCCGGCGGGCGACCTCGCGGGTGGGCAGCGCATGGATGTCCCGGCCCGCCAGGAGGACCGAGCCGGAGGCGAGGGGCAGCAGCCGGGCGATCGACTTGAGCAGCGTCGACTTGCCGCAGGCGTTCGGACCCACCAGGGCGGTGATCCGCCCGGGCTCGACGGCGAGCGACAGATCGCGGATGACCGGATCGGTGCCGTACCCGACGGTGATGCCCTGCGCTTCGAGCCGCGCCCCCCGGCCGGCGGCAGCCTCAGCCTCGGCTGTGGCGTCCTCGGCAGCGGCAGCGGCAACGGCGGGGACAGTGGTGGCGGCGGAGTCGGAGGCCGCTCGTACGGTCTTCATGGACGGGTTCCCGGAGTGGTACGGGCTCCGCGCGGGCGGCGCAGGAGCAACCAGATGAAGGAGGGGGTGCCGATGAGCGCGGTGAGGACCCCGGTCGGCACCGGGCTGACCAGCGGCGCGTGCTGGGCCAACACGTCGGCGCCGAGCACGATGACCGCACCCGTCGGCACGGCGAGCGCCACCGCCCGGTCCGCCCCCACCAATCGGACCGCGATCGGACCGCTGATCAGCGAGACGAAGCCGATGGGGCCGGTGACGCTGGTGGCCAGCGCAGCCGCTGCGGCGCCGAGCAACAGCGTCGCGGTGCGGGTGAACGCCACGCGGTTGCCGAGGCCCGCGGCCAACTGGTCGCCGAGGGCCAGCCCGTTCAGCGACCTGCCGAGCAGCGCGGCACAGAGCGCGCAGCCGGCCAACGAGGCCGTGAGGACGTGCACGCCGTCCCAGGTCGCGTCGTTGGTGCTGCCCACCAGCCAGCGCATCACCTGGGCGATGCTCTGCTGCCCGGCGAGGGTGAACAGGTAGTTGACGTACGCGACGCACACCGCGCTCATGCCGATGCCGACGAGCACCAGACGGTAGGTGTCGACCCCGTCGCGGGTGCGGCTGAGCACCAGTACCAGGGTCACCATCGTGACCGCCCCGCCCACCGCCGCGACCTGCACGCCGTAGGCAAAGGCCGGCACGAACAACAGGACGGTCGCGGCCCCCGCTCCGGCGCCCGCCGAGATGCCCACGATGTCCGGGGTGGCCAGTGGGTTGCGGATCAGGCGCTGGTAGAGCGCACCGGAGAGCCCGAACAGGCCACCGGCGAGCAGCGCGGTCAGCGCCCTGGGCAGTCGGATGCGGTGGATGACGTAGTCGGGCAGCCCGTCGCGCAGCCCGAACGCCGCGGGCAGCACTTCGCCCGGCGGAATCCGGCCCCCCAGGTCAAGCAGGAGCGAGGCCGCGAGCAGCGCCACGAGCAGCACCACCAGGACGGCCGTGACCAGCACGGCGCGCCGGCCGCGGGCCCGGTGCGTGGCGCGCAGCCGGGCGGCCACAGCCTGTGCGGTGAGGGCGGGGTCGGTGGTTGTGCTCAGGCTGGTGGTGGTTGCGTCCGGGGGGCTGGCGGCAACCAGGGTGGCTCCACCCGGGCCGGCGGTGCCGGGGCCGCCGGTGGTGCCCGAGTCGCTGGTGGGTGACACGGCAGGAGTACGGGTCACCTGGCTCACACCCGTACCAGATCGCGGCGGCGTGCCAGCCACACGAAGAACGGGGTGCCCACGACGGCGGTCATCACCGACACCTGGATCTCGCCGTGGTCCAGGACCAGCCGGCCCGCGGTGTCCGCGCCGATCAGCAGCACCGCCCCGCAGACCATGGAAAGCGGCAGCGACCAGCGGTGGTCGGCGCCCACCAGAAGCCGTGCGGTGTGCGCGGCGACCAGCCCGACGAAGGCCACCGGGCCCACGGCCGCGGTCGCCGCGGCGCACAGCAGTACGGCGACGGCCGCGCACACCAGCCGGGCCCGCGCGACGCGCACCCCGAGCCCGAGCGCGGTCTCTTCGCCCAGGCCCAGCACGTTCAGGGTGCGCCCCAGCGGCAGCGCCAGCAGCAGGCCGACGACCGCGAACGGGGCGACCTCGTCGAGGACACCGGCCCGGCCCGTGAGTTGCCCCACCGACCAGAACCGCAGGTGCGCGTAGACGGCCTCGTCACGCACCACAAGCAGCGTGATGACGGACGACATCGCGGCGGCGACCGCGACCCCGGCCAGGACCAGCCCGATGGTGGAACTGCCCGCGTTGCTGCGGGTGCCGATGAGGTACACCAGCGCGGCGGTCACCGCGGCCCCGACCAGCGCCGTCCAGAAGTAGCCCGCGACGCCCGTCACGTCCAGGTACAGGATGCCGAGGACGACGAAGAGGGCGGCGCCCTGCTCGACGCCGAGGACGCCCGGGTCGGACAGCGGGTTCATCGTCAGCGCCTGCATGATCAGCCCGGACGCGCCGAGCGCGGCCCCGACGGCGAGGCCGAGGAAGGTGCGCGGGATGCGTTCGGTCCACAGGACGTCGCTGTTGTAGCCGCTCCCGTTCGGGTGCAGCAGGATCTTGACGACCTCCGGCGGTGCGATGTCGCGGGCACCGAGTCCGATGCTCGCGATCAGCAGAACGATCAGGGTCAGGCCGGCCACCACCACGACCGGAACGGCCCGGGCGGACTTCGTCCTGGCGGTCGTCGGGGGTGGTACGGGCGGCGGGGCGATCTGTGTCATGGGTGTTTCCGGGCTCCTCACCTGGGCAAGCGCAAAAGTTAGGCTAGCCTTACCTGCATGCTCTCGGTCCAAGGCCGGAGGCGAACCGTTCACAATCAGGGGTCAGGTGCGCAGGCTGGCCAGGGGAGGACGCTGTGGCCGAGATGACGCTGAGGCGTGTGTGTGAGGACGAGGCCCCGAGCCGGGTCGTGTCCCTGACCGGCGACGACTTCGTGGCCGCCGGCGGGCACCCGCCCCACGTGCACGACTACCACCAGTTCCTGTACGTACCGGTGGGGCGGATCGTGGTCTCGGCCCAGGGGCGCGAGCACGAACTGTCGTCCTCGGTCGCGCTGTGGATACCGGCGGGCCTGTGGCACAGTGCCCGGTTCGACAGCGACTCGCTGATCCTCGCCGAGTCCTTCGACGCCGACCTCTTCGCGCTGCCGCACTCCGACGCCGCCACCTTGAACGTCACCGACGCGCAGCGCCGGCTGCTGCTCGCCCGGATGCGCGCGGCCGACGTCCCGGAGAACGACCCGCAGGTGTTCGCGGCGTTGCGCTCGGGGCACCCGGCGGCCTTGCCGTTGCCACAGCCGACCAGCCATGCCGCGGCGGCGGTGGCCAGGGAGTTGGCGCATGCCCCCAGCGACGCGCGCACCGCTACCGAGTGGGCCGCCGCTCTCTACACCAGCTCGACCAGCCTGCGGCGGGCCTTCCGCGCCGAGACCGGCATGGCCTTCTCGGAGTGGCGCACCAGAATGCGGCTCAATTACTCACTGGGCCTGCTGGAACAGGGTCACCTGGTGGGAGTGGTGGCCGCCCGGGTGGGGTTCGTCAGCACCAACGGCTACATCCTGGCCTTCCGCCGCCACTTCGGCCGGACGCCCGGCGCCTTCGCCAAGGAAACCGCACTGGACCGCCGCCCCGCCTGACCGGCCGCCTGACGGGGCACCGGCCCCGCGTCCCCGGACGGTCAACCGGTGCGGTTCCGCGACCCCGACGGCTCGTCGTCGCCAGCCCCAACCTCCCGCGCCCCGGGCCCGCAGCCGCCTGCCTTCGCGCCCTCGCGACCGGCGCAGCCGAACGCCCACACGCCTGAGCCGCCGGCCCGGCCGCCCGGCCTTCCGCGACGGCCCCGGCGGCCCGCCACCCACCGGGGCCGCACACCCGGGCGCGCTCGGCGCACCCGGGTGGCGATCACCGCCGCCGCGGACCCGGCGGCTACGATCCCGCCCCGCTGACCTGCGGTGAGCTCAGGATTCAGGAACCGGCGAGCTCAGTGCGGACCGTACGGGCCGCCGCGACCAGGTTCGCCAGCGATTCCCGGGTCTCCGGCCAACCCCGGGTCTTCAGCCCGCAGTCCGGGTTGACCCACAGCCGCTCGGCGGGGATGGCCGCGAGGCCCGTCCGCAGCAGCGCGGCGGCCTCATCGGCACTCGGCACCCGTGGCGAGTGGATGTCGTACACGCCGGGGCCCGCCTCCCGCGGATAGCCGTGCGCGGCCAACTCGTGCGCCACCTGCATGTGCGAGCGGGCCGCCTCCAGCGAGATGACGTCAGCGTCGAGGTCGTCGATGGCCTGCACGATGTCGCCGAACTCCGCGTAGCACATGTGGGTGTGGATCTGAGTGCCGGGCCGCACGCCGGAGGTGGTGAGGCGGAACGCCTCGGTCGCCCACGCCAGGTAGGCGGCGTGGTCGGTGGCGCGCAGCGGCAGCGTCTCGCGCAGCGCCGGCTCGTCGACCTGGATGACCGCGGTGCCGGCCGCCTCCAGGTCGGCCACCTCGTCCCGCAACGCCAGCGCCACCTGTCGGGCCGTGTCACCCAGCGGCTGGTCGTCGCGGACGAAGGACCAGGCCAGCATCGTCACCGGGCCGGTCAGCATGCCCTTGACCGGGCGGCCGGTCAGCGACTGTGCGTACGTCGTCCAGCGCACCGTCATCGGCTCGGGGCGCGAGATGTCACCGGCCAGGATCGGTGGACGCACGTACCGGGTGCCGTACGACTGGACCCAGCCGTGCTGGGTGGCGAGGTAGCCGGTGAGTTGCTCGGCGAAGTACTGCACCATGTCGTTGCGCTCGGCCTCGCCGTGCACCAGGACGTCGATGCCGGCCTGCTCCTGGAAGGAGATGACCTGCTGGATCTCCGCCCTGATGCGCTCCTCGTACCCGCCCGGGTCGATGCGCCCGGCCCGCAGGTCAGCACGGGCCGTGCGCAGTTCGGCGGTCTGCGGGAACGAACCGATGGTCGTCGTGGGCAGCAGCGGCAGCCCGAGGTGGGCGCGCTGGGCTGCGGTCCGTTCGGCGTACGACTGGGAGCGGCGCGCGTCGGCGTCCGTCACGGCCGCGGCACGGGCCCGTACCGCCGGGTCGCGGGTGATCGGCGAGCTCACGCGAGATGCCAAGTCAGCCCGGTTCGCGGCGAGTTCGCCGGCGATGGCATCGGTTCCCCGGGCGATCCCCTTGGTGAGGGTGACGACCTCGGCGGTCTTCTGCCGCGCGAACGCCAGCCAACGCAGGATCTGCGGGTCGACGTCGCGTTCGGCGCCGGCGTCCAGTGGCACGTGCAGCAGCGAACAGGAGGCGGCGACGTCGACGCGGTCGGCGAGCCCGAGCAGGGTGCCGAGGGTGGACAGCGACTTCTGTAGGTCGTTGATCCAGATGTTGCGGCCGTTGACGACACCGGCGACCAGGCGCTTGCCGGGCAGCCCACCGACCGCGGCGAGCGCGTCGAGGTTGGCGGCGGCGGCCTCGGTGAAGTCCAACGCCAGCCCCTCGACGGGCGCCTTGGCCAGCACGGGCAGGGCGTCGCCGAGCCGGTCGAAGTACGAGGCGACGAGCAGCTTGGGCCGGTCGGTGAGGGCCCCGAGGTCCCGGTAGGCGCGCTCGGCCGCGTTCAGTTCGGCCGGCGTCCGGTCCTGCGCCAGGGCCGGCTCGTCCAACTGCACCCACTCGGCACCGGCCGCCCGCAGGTCGGCGATCACCTCGGCGTACACCGGCAGCAGCCGGTCCAACAGGGTCAGCGGCTCGAAGTCGGCCGCCACCCCCGGCGCCGGCTTGGCCAGCAGCAGGTAGGTGACGGGCCCCACCAGTACCGGCCGGGCGGCCAGGCCGAGCGCAAGAGCTTCCTTCAACTCGCCGACCTGCTTGGTCGAGTCGGCGGAGAAGACCGTGTCCGGCCCCAACTCCGGTACGAGGTAGTGGTAGTTGGTGTCGAACCACTTCGTCATCTCCAGCGGCGCCACCTGCTGGGTGCCGCGGGCCATGGCGAAGTAGCCGTCCAGCGGATGCGCCGCGACGGCCGCCCGGTGCCGCTCGGGGATCGCGCCGAGCATGACGGTGGTGTCCAGGACGTGGTCGTAGTACGAGAAGTCGCCGGTGGGCACCTCGTGGATGCCGGCTGCGGCGAGTTGGCGCCAGGCGTCGGCGCGCAGGCCGGCGCCGGTGACCGCGAGGGCGTCGGCGTCCACCCGACCCTTCCAGTAACCCTCGATCGCCTTCTTCAACTCCCGGCCCTGCCCCTGTCGGGGGTAGCCGTACACGGTGGCCCGTGCTGCCGCGGCTGCGGACTTCGCTGTCACGGAGATCTCCTTCGCGAGATGAATCCCTGAGGTCCCGGCAGACCGGGCGGGCGAAGGAGTGAACAGCCGGATGGCCGCGCCTGCGCCACGACAGCACAACCGCTCACCCGGTGGGCACGCCGACCTTCCCGCGAGGTCACCGAAACGACCGCGCACGGTGGCCCGGGCGCGGGCAGCGGGCAGGTCTTCGGACTCGCGGGCGCGTCCCTGACGTACGAGACACCTACTGGCCGTCGCTTCCCGGGCCACCTGGACCCAGTGCGTATGACGACTGTCGTTCCCACTCACCGCTGCGGGGCAGTCCCGGATTCCCACCGGGTTCCCTCTTGCGACGCCTCCCGCCTGGCGGACGGGGCGAACCTGCTGCGCCGGTCAGCCTAACCGCAGACGCCGGCCGGTGGGACGGGTGATCCAGCCGGCGTGGGTGAGGTGGGCCACCTGTGGTGAGGCGCTGGCTGGTGCGCCGGACCGGCACACCCCGCGGTGCCTGACGCCTCCCGCCTGGGTGCCCCGGTGGCCCGTGCAGACCCGTCGGACTCGGTGCCCGCGCAGGTCAGAGCCGTACATCGGGGGCGGGCAAGGAACGGTCGACGGCCTGGCGCGGCGCGCCAACTGTTGGCCGGGCGGGGCTGGGCCACCGGGTGGGCCGGCAGGGTGAGCCGGTCGGCAACCGGGGGAGTAGGGGGTGGACTTACTTGGACGTCCAACTATATGTTCGTGGCCAAGGCCCGCGGTGTCAGGGAAGCCGGTGCGATTCCGGCGCGGTCCCGCCACTGTGACCGGGGAGTGCGTGCTCAAGCAGATGGAACGCCACTGACGGACCGTCCGTCGGGAAGGCGGGGTGCGCGCGCTGATCCGGGAGTCAGGATACCGGCCGCGGGATGGTCCGTGTTTCCACGAGGATGGAGCAGACACGCATGGCACCGGTCGCTACCCATGACCCAGGCGAATCGGCGGAACGCACGGCGTAGACACGCCACTTCCTGACGTTCCGTGACGGCTCTTCGGCCTTCGCGTCCCACGGCATCCGACGCCGCACACCCATCCGGTGGCGGTCGGTCGGCCTGCCGTGCCATCCCGGTTCCCACCTGAGGAGAGCACCCTCCCATGGTCCACGAACTCACCCACTTCATCGGCGGCAAGCGCACACCCGGCACCTCCGGCCTGTTTGCCGACGTCCACGACCCCAACACCGGCACCGTGCAGTCCCGCGTCCCACTGGCCGGGCGCACGGAGACCGAAGCGGCCATCGCCGACGCTGAACAGGCACAGCGCGTCTGGGGCGAATGGAACCCGCAGCGGCGCGCCCGCGTCCTGCTCAAGTTCCTCCAGCTCGTCGACGCGGAACGCGACTCGCTCGCCCGCACCCTCTCCGCCGAACACGGCAAGACAGTCGCCGACGCCCACGGCGACCTCCAACGCGGCCTGGACGTAGTCGAGTTCGCCGCCGGCATCCCCCACCTGCTCAAGGGCGAGTTCACCGACAACGCGGGCAGCGGCATCGACGTGCACTCGCTGCGCTCGCCACTCGGCGTGGTGGCCGGCATCACCCCGTTCAACTTCCCCGCCATGATTCCGCTGTGGAAGGCGGCCCCGGCCATCGCCTGCGGTAACGCCTTCATCCTCAAACCGTCCGAACGCGACCCGTCCGTACCGCTGCGGCTCGCCGAACTCTTCCACGAGGCAGGACTGCCGGCCGGCGTTCTCAACGTCGTCAACGGCGGCGAGGAGGCGGTGACCACCCTCCTTGAGGACCCCCGGGTACAGGCGCTCGGCTTCGTCGGCTCCAGCCCGATCGCCGCCCACGTCTACGCCACCGCAGCCGCCCACGGCAAGCGCGCCCAGTGCTTCGGCGGCGCCAAGAACCACATGATCGTGATGCCCGACGCCGACCTCGACCAGGCCGTCGACGCGTTGATCGGCGCCGGATACGGTTCAGCAGGCGAACGCTGCATGGCGATCGCGGTCGCCGTACCGGTGGGCGAACAGACCGCAGACGCCCTCGTGGCCCGCCTCAAGGAACGCATCGCCACCTTGCGCATCGGCCGCTCGGACGACCCCGAGGCCGACTTCGGCCCGCTGGTCAGCCGGGACGCGCTCGACCGGGTCCGCCGCTATGTGGACATCGGCGTCGGAGAAGGCGCCGAACTCGTCGTCGACGGGCGTGACTTCACCCTTCCCGGCCACGAGAACGGGTTCTTCGCCGGCGCCACCCTCTTCGACCGGGTCAGCCCGCGCATGCGGATCTACCGCGAGGAGATCTTCGGGCCCGTCCTCACCGTGGTGCGCGCCGCCGACTACGCCGAGGCGCTGCGGCTGCCCAGCGAGCACCCGTACGGCAACGGCGTCGCGATCTTCACCCGCGACGGCGACACCGCACGCGACTTCACCCGCCGCGTGAACACCGGCATGGTCGGCGTCAACGTGCCGATCCCGGTCCCCGTCGCCTACCACACCTTCGGCGGCTGGAAGCGCTCCGGCTTCGGCGACCTCGGCCAGCACGGGCCCGACTCCGTCCGCTTCTACACCCGCACTAAGACCGTCACCTCGCGCTGGCCCTCCGGGGCCAAGGAGGGCGCGAGCTTCACGATCCCGACGATGGGATGAGCGGCGTGGACGGCACCCTCACCAAGGACCAACTCGCCCTGGCAGAAGTGACATTGGACTTCGCCGAGGAGCACCTCACCCCGCATGCCCTGGCCTGGGACCGCGACAAGCACTTCCCCGTCGACGTACTCCGCAAGGCCGCCGCCGTCGGCCTCGCCGGCGCGTACGTACGCGAGGAATGGGGCGGCTCGGCGCTCAGCCGCGCCGACGGCGTCCTGGTCTTCGAGGCCCTGGCCACCGGCTGCCCCTCCATCGCCGCCTACCTGTCGATCCACAACATGGTCGGCTGGATGATCGACCGGTACGGCGACGACACCCAGCGCGCCCGCTGGCTGCCGGACCTGTGCACCGCCCAGGCGCTGGGCAGCTACTGCCTGACCGAGCCCGCGGCCGGCTCGGACGCAGCCGCGCTCACCACCCGGGCCACCCGCGACGGCGACCACTACGTGCTGACCGGCGTCAAACAGTTCATCTCCGGGGCCGGCGCCAGCCACCTCTACCTCGTCATGGCCCGCACCGGCGGCGCCGGGCCCGGCGGCGTCTCCGCCTTCGTGGTCGAACGGGACGACCCCGGGCTGTCGTTCGGCGCCAACGAACAGAAGATGGGCTGGAACGCCCAACCCACCCGGCAGGTCGTACTCGACGGCGTACGAGTGCCGGCCGACCGGCTCATCGGCGCGCCGGGCGAGGGCTTCCGCATCGCCATGAACGGCCTCAACGGCGGCCGACTCGGCATCGCCGCCTGCTCGCTCGGCGGCGCCCAGAACGCACTCCACCGCGCCCTGACCCACCTCGCCGACCGGCAGGCGTTCGGCAAACCGCTCATCGAAGCGCAGGCCCTCCAGTTCCGCCTCGCGGACATGGCCACCGAACTCGCCGCGGCCCGCGCCCTGGTGCGCCAGGCAGCCGCCGCACTCGACCGGGCCGACCCGTCGGCTCCTCAACTGTGCGCCATGGCCAAGCAGTTCGCCACCGACACCGGATACTCCGTCGCCGACCGGGCCCTCCAGCTCCACGGCGGATACGGCTACCTCAGCGAGTACGGCATCGAAAAGATCGTCCGGGACCTCCGGGTCCACCAGATCCTGGAAGGAACCAACGAGATCATGCGCGTGATCGTGGCGCGAGAGCTGACCGGAGCCCTCAGGTGACCGCCTCCGAGCCCGCCGTCCTGCTGCGCACCCATGGACGGGCGGCCCACATCCACCTCAACCGGCCCAAGGCGCTCAACGCCCTCACCCACGCCATGGTGCGCGCCATCGACCTGGCCCTACAGAACTGGCAGGACGACCCCGCGGTGGAGACCGTCGTCCTCACCGGAGCCGGCGAGCGCGGCCTCTGCGCCGGCGGCGACATCCGGGCCATCCACGCGGACGCCCGCACCGGCGGCGCGGCATCCCGGGCGTTCTGGCGCGACGAGTACCACCTCAACGCGCGCATCGCCCGCTACCCCAAGCCCTACGTCGCGATCCTGGACGGCATCGTGATGGGCGGCGGCGTCGGCATCGCCGCCCACGGCAGCGTTCGCCTGGTGACCGAACGTTCACGGGTGGCCATGCCGGAGACCGGCATCGGCTTCGTACCCGACGTCGGCGGCACCCACCTGCTGGGCCTGGCCCCCGGCGAACTCGGCACCCACCTGGCACTCACCGGCACCGCACTGGGCGCGGGCGACGCACTGCGCTGTGGCCTCGCCGACCACTTCGTACCCGCCGCCGCCCTCCCCACCCTCGTCGACCAACTCGCCGAAGCCCCCGTACGCGACGTACTCGCCCAGCACGTACAGGACGCCCCGCCCGGCGAGCTCGACGCGCAGCGGCACTGGATCGACGCCTGCTACGGCGCGCCGACCGTGCCCGACATCCTCGACCTGCTGCTCTCCCACGGCGCCCCGGAGGCCAAAGAGACCGCCGAGGTGCTGCTCACCAAGTCGCCCACCGCACTGACCGTCACCCTGGCGGCGCTGCGCCGGGCGCGTGGCCTCGGCTCCCTGGAGGCGGTGCTCGACCAGGAGTACCGGGTCTCTTGCGCGGCGCTGGCCTCGCACGACCTGGTGGAAGGCATCCGGGCGCAGGTCATCGACAAGGACCGCACCCCGCACTGGCGTCCGGAAACGCTCGCCGAGGTGACCGAGACGGACGTGGCCCGCTACTTCGCGCCGCTCGGCGACCAGGAACTCGGCCTCGCCGCCGACCCGCAGACCGAGGAGGTGCCGTGGTGAGCGGCCTGGACGAGCTGAGCCTGGACATCGCCTTCATCGGGCTCGGCCATATGGGCGGCCCGATGGCCGCCAACCTGGTCGCGGCCGGACACCGGGTGACCGGCTTCGACCTGTCGGCAGCCAGCCTGGCCGCGGCGACCGCGGCCGGCGTTCGCGCGGCGACCTCCGCGCCCGCCGCCGTCGCCGGCGCAGACGTCGTGATCACCATGCTGCCGGCCGGCCGCCAGGTGCTCGCCCTCTACCGGGAGGAAGGGGCGCTGGCTGCGGCCCGGCCGGGAACGCTGTTCATCGACTGCTCCACCATCGACGTCGCCGACGCACGCCATGCACACGAGGCTGCGACCGCCGCCGGCCACCGGGCCCTGGACGCACCGGTCTCCGGCGGCGTCCCCGGAGCCGAGGCAGCCACCCTGACCTTCATGGTCGGGGGCGACGCCGACGCGTACACGGCCGCCGGGCCACTGTTCGCCGCCATGGGCAAGAAGACCGTGCACTGCGGGGCCGCCGGCGCCGGGCAGGCCGCGAAGATCTGCAACAACATGATCCTGGGTGTCTCGATGATCGCCGTCAGCGAGGCGTTCGTGCTCGGCGAGCGCCTCGGCCTCACCCATCAGGCACTGTTCGACGTGGCCTCCACCGCGTCCGGCCAGTGCTGGGCTCTGACCACCAACTGTCCCGTGCCGGGCCCGGTCCCCACCAGCCCGGCGGGCCGCGACTACCGGCCAGGCTTCGCCGCACCCCTGATGGCCAAGGACCTCGGGCTGGCAGCCAACGCCCTGCGGGCCACCGGCGTGCCAGGCCAACTGGGCCTGAAGGCAGCCGAGTTGTTCGCCGCCTACGCCGCGGGCGAGGGCGCCGACCGGGACTTCTCCGGCATCGTGCACACCCTACGGAAGCAGCCCGGCACGCCCACCACACCGGAGAGCGCTCCGGCCACGGCGGACAGTACCCCGGCCACATCGGACGGCGGGCCGGGGTCGGCGTCCGGCGAAACCACCCCGCGGCGCGAGCCGGCCGCCGCACCGAAGGAAGACGAAGAGGAGCCCGCACCGTGACCGACGACACCGCACCCCAGAATGGCCCGGGCCGGCCGGGCGGAACCCAAGGCGGCGCGGCTGCGGGCGCCACGGCTGTCGACGAGGTCGCGTACCAGACCATCCGGGTCGAGCGCACCGGGCGGGTGGCGCTGCTGACGCTCGACCGGCCGAAGGCGCTGAACGCCCTCAACCTCCAGGTGATGCAGGAAGTGGTGGCGGCCACCGCACGGTTGGACGCCGACCCTGAGGTGGGCTGTGTGGTCATCACCGGCTCGGCGAAGGCGTTCGCGGCGGGCGCCGACATCAAGGAGATGTGCCCGCAAGGTCCGGTGGACATGTACCTCAGCGACTGGTTCGCCGCCTGGGACCGGCTCGGATCGCTGCGCACGCCGACCGTCGCCGCCGTCTCCGGGTACGCCCTCGGGGGCGGCTGCGAACTGGCCATGCTCTGCGACATCCTGCTCGCCGCCGACACCGCCGTCTTCGGCCAACCCGAGATCAAGCTCGGTGTCATCCCCGGCATCGGCGGCTCCCAGCGGCTGACCCGCGCCGTCGGCAAGGCCAAGGCCATGGAGTTGTGCCTGACCGGCCGCACCATGGACGCGGAGGAGGCCGAGCGGTCCGGGCTGGTCTCCCGGGTGGTGCCCGCGGCGGAGCTGCTGACCGAGGCCCTGGCGGTCGCGGAGACGGTGGCGCAGATGTCGGCGCCGGTGGCGATGATGGCCAAGGAGGCGGTGGGGCGGGCCTTTGAAACCACGCTGGCGGAGGGCGTCAGGTTCGAACGCCGGCTGTTCCACGCGGTGTTCGCGACCGAGGATCAGAAGGAGGGCATGGCGGCCTTCGTCGACAGGCGGCCGGCCCGCTTCCGCCACCGCTGACGCGAGCGGCGTGCCCCGCCTCGGCGGAGGCGGGGCACGCCACACCCGTAC
>NZ_JBLIWA010000044.1:58906-116769 GCF_047525675.1 Streptomyces sp. 796.1
CGCCACACCCGTACGCCACACCCGTACGCCACACCCGTACGCCACACCCGGCCGGCTGGCCCGTGCCCCACGGCCGGCCAGCCCCGCAACGGACCCACCCCTCGTACGCCGAGCAGACCCCCGGCACGCCGATCACACCCACCAGGGCAGGAGCACGGGCTGGGCGCCGTTGTTACCTGCTCACCATGTGCCCATCGAGCCACCACCACGTACGGCCGAAACAGTGGCGCGCATGAGTACGAGCACGCACGAGCGCATCCCCGCGAGCAGATGGCGGGTGCCGGCCGTCCTGGTGGCCGTTTCCGCCTCCCTCGCCACACTGGCCGGCCCCGGCACGGCGACCGCCCACCAGCAGCCCGGCTCGATGGCAGCCAACTACCCTGCAAAATCGATTAGTTGGGGTCCTTGCCCGAAGGCCGAGCCGCCCTACCCCGACCCCAGCCCGAAGGCGCAGTGCGGCACGGTCACGGTGCCCGTGGATTGGTCGAAGCCGGCAGGACCCACCCTCGACCTCTTCGTGGCCCGCTACCCGGCGGCCGACCCGGCGCGGCGCATCGGCGTCCTGCTGTCCAACCCGGGTGGCCCCGGCGCTCCCGGCGCCGACGAGGCGCTGTACGCGGACGACCCGATCACCGGGTACACCGAGAAGATGCGTCAGCGGTTCGACATGATCGGGTTCGACCCCCGTGGCATCGGCCGCAGCCAAGCCGCGACCTGTAACGAGAAGATCGCCGAAGCCGTCCCGCACCGCCCGCACAGCGCGGCCCAGTTCCAGAAGCTGCGCACGCTCAACGGCGAACTCGCCGAGAGCTGCCGTCAGCTCACCGGTCCGCTCGCCGCGCACCTGGACGGCGAGAGCGTGGCCCGCGACATGGACGCCATCCGTGCGGCCCTCGGCGAACGCAAGATCAGCTTCATCGGCCACTCGTACGGCACCTTCCTCGGCGAGCGGTACGCCCGCCTGTTCCCGCAGAACCTGCGGGCGCTGGCCCTGGACAGTGCGATGGACCCGAGCCGACCGAGCGCCGAGCGCTACCTGACCGACGGCAGCGTCACCACCGAGAAGACCCTGAAGCGCTTCGCCGCCTGGTGTGCGAAGGACCGGTCCTGCGCGCTGAACGGCAAGGACGTGCTGGCCGTCACCAAGGACCTGTTCGCCCGCGCGGATGCCGGCACGCTGCGCGATCCGGGCCCGAACGGCCCGACCAAGAAGAAGGTCGACGCCGACCAACTCACCGACTTCCTCACCTTCGCCCTCGGCAAGGGCGGCTGGGAGCAGACGGCCGAGCAACTGGCCGCGCTGCACACCGGTCGGGGCGAGGTGTTCTGGATACCCACCGGCATCAACCCCACGATGCAGCTCGTGCTCTGCCGGGACTACGACTTCCGCATCCCCGACTACGCCGCGTACCAGGCGATGCGCAAGCGTGTCGCCAAGGCGGCACCGCACGTGCGCTACAACTCCCAGGCCCTGGACACCGTGCTGGGCTGCCAGGGTTGGACCATGCCACCCAAGCCGCAGCCCGCGCAGGCCGCGGGTGAGCTGCCGCCGGTCCTGGTGGCCAACGCCACCCACGACCTGGCCACCCCGCTGCCCGGCGCCCAGCGCATGGCACGCGCCTTTCCGAAGGCCACCCTGTTCACCATGGACATGGTGGGCCACTGGCTCTACCGCAGGGGCAGCTCGGAGCAGGCCATGCGGGTGATCGACGACTATCTGCTCAGCCGCACGGGCTGAACTGGTGCCGAGTGGGTGACGCGCGGGCTGGTGGCCATCGTCGTCGGTCGCCAGCCCGCGCGTCACCCGCGGATACGGGGCACCGCCCGCCGTGGGGCCGGCCCCACTCACCCATCTGTCTATCTGCCCAGCCACCCGTTCGACCGCGTGCTCTGCTCGGCGTGCTGCCCGGGTCAGGCCGGCGTCGGGGCCGCCGGCAGCTCCTGGTCCGTCGCAGGCCGGCAACGGCGCTGGTAGTAGGCGTACGTCAGGACCAGTACGAGCGGACCCCACAGCGTGCCGGGGGCGATGCACACCTTGGCCAGGATTTCCCAGCCGGTGCTGGTGTAGTCCGCGGAGTCACCCGTCCCGAACCAGCCCAGCACCCCGGGCACCCAGAGCGCGGTGGCCGCGATGCCGCCGAGGGTGGCGGGGACGACTGCGGCCCAGGGCGCGACGCGCCGCCCGCCGATGAACGGCACCCAGGCCGGGACCACCTCGCCCCAACCGCGCACCAGACCGAAGCACAGCAACGCAAACGCCTCGGTGGTCAGGCTCAGACCGAAGATGTACGGCACGGTGATCCAGGACGAGGGCAACGGCTCATCGGCGTCTATGCCCATCTCGAAGCCGAAGGCGAACGGCAGCCGCCACAGGCACTGGGGGAGCAGCAGCAGCGGAATGGCGTGGGCCACGTACGACGCCCAGACGGGTACGGGCCGCTCGGTGCCGTGAGCGGTGGTCGTGCGACGGATCCGTTCGGTGGTGTTCATGGCATCAGCCTCTTCGAACGTCCGCTTCCGGTCGTCAGCCCAGAGAGGTCATCCGGGTCCGTACGCGGGATGAGCTCCCGTCAACCTCTGGTCTGACCGGGCCGAGAAAGGGGCCTCGCGGATTGCGGCGGGTGGGAATGACCTCCGATGGGGTGGCTGGAATTTCCTCATCAGTCGTCTATGGGTGGGGCGTTGGAGTTCTGCGATGATCGCCTCGGGGAAAGTTCTGGAGGGCTTCGTGCATTCCGTCGTATGCGGAGGAGTACGTGGGGGCGTACGAGGAGTCGGACGCTAAGCCGTAACGCGGTGTGGCGGACGTCGACGGGACTTCGCCCGACGGGCCCGATCATTTGCTACGGCTACGGCTACGGCTACGGCTACGGCCTGGGTCTGTGCCGCGGCCCGGGTTCGGGTCGGTTCTGTCGCCGTGGTCCCGTCGGAGTCAGCCGCCCGCGCCGGAGTCGGCTGCCACTCGTAGGCACCGACGGCCCTTGCCCCCGGCCATAGTCAGCCGTATGCCAGCCGGGCCGGGCGTGCGGCCCGCCTGCGCCCGACTGCCGCCCGTACGGGCAAGCGGGCCGACCGGGGAGAGACGGCCGACGGCGGGCTCCGACCGGCGCGCACCGCTGCGTCGGTGCGGGTGGAGGCGGTGCGGTCGCGCGGTGACGGTGTGGCGTGGGGGCGGGGCATTCGCGGCCCGTATTGCGCGGGCAATGCCACAGCCCGGGAATGTTCGGCCAGCTTTTCCGGTGGAATTCGGCTACCGCCGGCCATCCGCTGTTTACCCAACATGGCCAATTCCCGCGTGTGTGGCCTCGGGCACTCGGGTATCGACCTTTCTTGACATGGCGATCTTCGAGGGCAGAGGTGGCCCGATGGCAACGAGGTGGCGGACCGCGCGGCGAGCTGCGGCTGCGCATTCCGGAGACGCACGATGACCGGGGACTTAGCCGGAGAGATATCCGCCTCCGCCCAGGGGCGCGGCACCGCGCCGGCTCCGGGGGCGACCACTGCGCAGACCGCTGCGCCGCCGACCACTCCTCCGGCCGCCGCCCCGGCCTGTGCGTCGGCGGCTGGACCGACCGCGGCAACCGACGCGTTCGACGGAGCCGGGCCGGCGGCGGACCGGCTGCTCTCCGACCTCCTCACCGCACGGGCCCGCCGCACACCGGACGCGATCGCCGTGCGCTGCGGCGGGCGCACGCTGACCTACGCGGAGCTCATCGCGGCCGGCGAACGGCTCGCCGCTGAGCTCGGCGGTGGGCCAGGACAGCCCGTCGCCGTCGTCGTTGACCGCTCGCTCGAACTGGTCGTCGCCCTGGTCGGGGTGGTCATGTCGGGGCACGCCTTCGTGCCGATCGACCCCTCCTACCCGCCCGAGCGGCGCCGGCACATGCTCGTCGACTCGGGCGCCTCGGTCGTCGTGACCGTCACCAGGCTCGCCGACCGATTGGCGGCCGAGCGGGCCACTGCCGCCGGTGGCGCCGGCGCGGTGGGCCGGGTGGTGTGCTGCGACGCCCCCGGCCCGGCGCCAGCGCGCAGCGTGCACCGGCCGGCGGGCCCCGACGACCTCGCGTACGTGATGTACACCTCCGGTTCGACGGGCCGCCCGAAGGGGGTGGCCGTCGACCAACGCTGCCTGATTACCGGGGTGTTGGCGTTCGGTGCGGTGGTGAGGCCCGCCGGCGGCGACGTGTGGGCCACGATGACGTCGGCGTCCTTCGACCCCATCCTGGTCGACGTCTTCCTGCCACTGGTGCACGGCGCCACCGTGCTCCTGGCCACCGACGACGAGGCGCTCGACCCGCAGGCGCTGGCGGACCTGTTCAGCACCGGTGGGGCGACGATCGGACAGGCGACGCCGCTGGTGTGGCGGGCTCTGCTGGAGACCGGCTGGCCCGGTGGGTTGCGGGTCGCGCTGTCCGGCGGCGAGCCGCTGTCCGTCGGCCTCGCGGCGGAACTCGGCGCGCGCTGCGCTGCGGTGTGGAACGTGTACGGCCCCACCGAGACCACCATCTGGTCCACCGGCCACCGGGTCGGCCCGCGCGACACCCACACCGTCCCGGTGGGCCGGCCGCTGCCGGGCAGCACGCTGTACGTCCTGGACGCCGCGCTACGGCCGCTGCCCGCAGGGGAGTTGGGCGAGGTGTGGATCGGGGGTGACAAGGTGGCCCGCGGCTACCACCGCGCCCCCGGCCTGACCGCCGAGCGCTTCCGCCCGAACCCGTTCGGCCCGCCGGGCAGCCGGCTGTACCGCACCGGTGACCTCGGCCGTACGCTGCGGGACGGCGCTGTCGAACTGGTCGGGCGCGCCGACCACCAGGTCAAGATCCGCGGTCACCGGGTGGAGCCGGGCGAGGTGGAGGCCCACTTGACGGCACACCCTGACGTCGTGCACGCCCAGGTCGGCGCCCGGCCGGGAGCTGATGGGCCGCAGTTGGTGGCCTACGTCCAGCCGGCCGGTGCCCCGGCGCCGGACCCGAGTTCGCTGCGCGAACACCTGCGAGCGGCCCTGCCCGACTACATGGTGCCCGGCGTGTTCGTGGAGGTGCGGCAGTGGCCGCGGACACCCAACGGCAAGATCGACCGCGCCGCCCTGGCCGCCCTGGTGCCCGTACCGCGGCCCACCGAACCCGCCGCCGCGCCGGCCCGTACCGACACGCCAGCCGAGCCGGCCACGGCCACGCCGGCAGCCGGGCCGGACGGACCCGCGCCGGCGCCGGACGCGCCCGCGTCCTTCCTAGTCACCCTGTGGGAAGGGTTGCTTGATGGGCCGCGCCCCGGACTCGACGACGACCTGTTCGCGCTCGGCGGTCACTCGCTGCTCGTCATGCGCACGGTCGCCGCCGTCCGGAAGCGGTTCGGCGTACGGCTCTCCACCGTGGAAGTCATGAGCAACCCGACCGTACGCCAACTCGCCGACCTGATCACCGCCAAGGCCGCGCCTCCGGCTGCTGCGGACGACGATGCCGATGCCGGTGGGGGAGGCGGTGCGGGCTAGGCGCCCAACGGCTACCGCTTCCAACTACCGCTTCCCAAGTGGTAGTTCACCTTTCCCGCCGGCGCGAACTCACCCGCACAACCCGCCCGCACAACCCTTTCGCGTAGCCCACTCGCACGGGCCCGGCCCCACCCACTCGACTCGGAGGTGATGGCGCATGACCACCCCATCGGCCAGCCCCGCGATTCCGCCGAATCCGGACGGGCGTGTGCATGTTGGCGCGGCGACGCCGTTGCCCGCGCTGCTGCGCCCGCTGTGGTTCGCCTCCAGGATGGCGGCGGGCAGCGCCCAGTACAACGAACCCGCGGCCTTCCTGGTCAGTGGGCCGCTCGACGTCGCCGCCCTGCGCCGGGCCCTGGACACCGTTTACCGCAACCAGGCGGCCCTGCGCACCGTCGTCACCGGCGACGACCGCGCGCCCCAGGTCGTGTTCGCGCCCGCCGGCCGGTTCCCGCTGACCGAGACCGATCTGCGCGAGCACGGACCACGGCGGGCCCGGGAGTTGGCGGTGGAGACAGCAGCCGCCGAGGCCCGCCACCCCTTCGACCTCGACGGCGGACCGCTGGTTCGCGGCCGGCTGCTCCGCTGTGCCGACCAGGAGTGGCTGCTGGTGGTGGTGTTGCACCACCTGATCTGCGACGGGTACGCGCTGGGTCTCCTCTTCGCCGAAATCGGCGCGGCGTACGCGGGCAACGCCGGGCCCGCGCCGGCCGTCGACGTGCTGACCGCCCAGCACGAACTGGCCACCGCGGCCGGAGACGCCGAGCGCGCCGCCGACCGGGCTTACTGGGCACGGCAGTTGGCTGACGTGCCGGCCCGGATGGCGCTGCCCACCGACCGGCAGGCGCCGGCCGCCGCCCCGAGGAGTGGCCGGCGCATCCCGATCCCGCTGCCGTCCGACTGGTTCGCCACCGCGCGTGCGGCGGCCTCCGAACTGCGCACCCCGCCGTTCGCCGTGGCGCTCGCCGCGCTGGGCCGTACCGTCGGTGCGCTCGCCGACACCACCGACGTGGTGATCGGCACGACGGTAGGCGTCCGCGCGGAGGCCGAAGCCGAGGACACCATCGGCTACTTCCTCAAGACCGTCCCGCTCCGGCTCCACCTGCCGCCGGAGCGCACCGTGGGCGCCGCCGTACGGCACGCGCACGAGGTGGTGCTCGCGGCGATGGCGCACACGAGCTGCGAGTTCGACGACATCGTCGCCGCCGCCCCGGCCTCGGACGCGGCCCGCCCCGAGCTGTTGCAGGTCGCGCTGGAGCTCCAGTACGCGGTGGAGGAACTGGAGCTGACCGGCACCAGTACCAGCCGCGTCCCCCTGCACACCGGCGCAGCCAAGTCCGACCTCACCTTCCATCTGAACGCAGCCCCCGGCGCCCCGAGCGAGCTGGAATACGCCACCGAACTGTACGAGGAGTCGACGGCGCACAGCCTCGCCGCCGCGTTCGCGACGCTGGTGACCGGGGTGCGGGCCGGCGGCGATGCACGCCAGGACGCCGTACCGCTCGATGCCCTGCCGCTGGATGAACTTCCGTTCACTGACCGCACGGTGCGGGGAACGGTGGAGGAGCTGGCCCGAGGTGTCCCGCTGCCCGAACTGCCGTGGACCGTGCTGCCGGCCGCGGTACGGGCCCGTGCCCTGCACCACCCGGAGCGCCCGGCCGTCGTCGCAGACCCGGCCGACGGCGGGCCGCCGATCACCCTGACCTACGCCGAACTGGTAGCCCACGCGGATGTGTTGGCCGGTCGGTTGGTGGCTGCCGGGGTCCGGCGGGGCGCGGCCGTCGGCATCCTCGCGCGCAACGCGGCGGTGCGGATCGCCGCCGTGTTCGGGGTGTGGCAGGCCGGTGCGGTCTGTGTCACGCTCGACCCCGACCTGCCCGCCCGCCGGCTGCGGCACATGGTGGCTGCTGTCGAGGTCCGGGTGCTGGTCGTGGAGGAGGGGCAGGACGACGCGTTCGCCCCGCCGGAACTGCCGCGGCTGCACTGGACGCACGGCGCGCCCTCCGATGTGGCCCCCGGCGTGTCCTCCGACGCGGCCCCCGGTGCTTCCCCCGGCCCGTCATCCGGTGCCCCCACCGCGACCGCACCGGCCGGGCAGGCCCCCGGCCCGGACGACACCGCGTACGTCATCTTCACCTCGGGCAGCTCCGGTACGCCCAAGGCCGTGGCCGTACGCCACGGCAGCCTCGCCGCTTTCGCGGAGGCGATGCACCGACTGGCATTCGCGCGGTTGGCGTCGGACGCCGGTCCCCCGCTGCGGGTCGCCCAGAATGCGCCGCCCTCCTTCGACGCCTCCTGGCAGTCCGTGCTGATGCTGGGCACGGGGCACACCCTGTACCCGGTGCCCAGCGCGCTGCGACTGGACGGCAAGCGCTTCGTCAGCTATCTCCGCGACCACCGGATCGATCTGCTCGACGCCACCCCGACCCATGCCCAACACCTCGTGGATTCAGGGCTGTTGGAGCCCGGGCCGGCTGCCCCGCGGCTGCTGGTGCTGGGGGGCGAGGCCGTCCCGCAGGGGCTGTGGACGCGGCTGAGCGCCGGGCCGGTACGGGCCGTGAACGTGTACGGGCCGACCGAGTTCACCGTGAACGCCACGGGTTGCGCCATCGACGCCGACCACCCGCGGCCCACGATCGGCCGCCCGTTGGCCGGGGTCACCGCTCGGGTGCTCGACCGCCGGCTGCGCCCGGTGCCGCCCGGCTTCCCCGGCGAGTTGTACCTGTCCGGGCCGCAACTGGCGATCGGCTACCACGGTCGCCCCGACCTGACCGCCGAACGCTTCATCGCCACGGCCGACACCGTCGCCACGGCCGGCACCGCCACCACCACGACCACCACCCCTGGCACTGGGCCGAGCACCGGCACGGCCGTCCCCGGCGAGCGGGCCTATGCCACCGGCGACCTGGCCCGCTGGCTCCCCGACGGCACCCTGGAGTTCCTCGGCCGCCGTGACGACCAGGTGAAACTGCGCGGCCACCGCATCGAGTTGGGCGAGGTCGCCGAGACCCTACGGGCCGCTCCGCTCGTCGCGGACGCGGCGGCCACCGTCCTGGACACAGGGCCGGCGGGCCCGGTCCTGGTCGGCGCGCTCGTACCGGCCGGGCCCGGGCTGGCCACGGACGCGGTGCGCGACTTCGCCGCCGAGCGACTGCCGCGCCACCTGGTCCCGGCCGCGTACCACGTACTGGAGGCGCTGCCGTGCTCCGCCGCGGGCAAGCTCGACAGGTCGGCGCTGCACACCCTGATCGCCGCGGCGCACACCGCACCGACCGCGAACCAAGAGACCACGAGCGCACCGGCTGACAGCCCCCTGGCCGGCCTCTGGCGCGAACTGCTCCAACGCGAGAGCGTCCGCGCGGACGACGACTTCTTCGCCCTCGGCGGCCACTCCCTGCTCGCCACCCACCTGGCCAGGGAGGCACAGGCCAAGCTCGGCGTTCGGCTCCCGCTGCGCATCATCTTCGAGCACCGCACCCTGGCCGCGATGGAAGCAGCCATCGCCGACCGCGAGCCCCCACCCGGCACCCCGGCACCCAGCCCACAGGCCCCGCCCACCAGCACCCCCACGACCACCGCCACACCCACCCGGGCCCGGACCGCATCGGCCGGCAGCCACCGGCTGGTCACGCCGCTGACGCCGCACCGCGAGGGTGCCCCGCTCGTCCTCGTCCACCCACTCGGCGGCACCCTGCACGCCTACGAACCGCTGCTGCGCCTGCTGCCCCCCACCCTCCCGGTCCTCGGCCTGCGGTCGCCGGCGATGGCCGGCGCAGGCCAGGAACCCGCCTCCGTCCCCGAACTGGCCCGGCGGTACGCCACCGAACTGGTCACCCACACCCGGCTGCCCGCGCTGGCCCTGTTCGGCTGGTCGCTCGGCGGGCACGGGGCGCTCGCCCTCGCTGCCGAACTCGAACGGCGCGGCATCGAGGTCACCTCCGTCGACCTGTGGGACTGCGGCATCGGCGACTGGGAACCCGACGGCGACCAGGAGGCCCTGCGCCTCGCCCTCAACGCCACCTACGGAGCAGGCGACACCGCGGACCGCCGCCGCGTCCTTGACCTCGTACCGGAAGGGACGGTCGCCGACGAGGCCGCGCTGCGCCGGGTCCTGGACCTGTCCGGGCCACCCGGCGACCCGGACCGGGACACCCTGGAACACCACTTCCGCACCATCAGGCACCAGAGCGACATCTTCCGCGGCTGGCGGCCCGACACCTGTCTGCGCGCCCCGCTGCACGCCGTGTACGCGAGTGACAGCCTGCGCACCGCGGTCGTGGCCCGTACTGACTGGACGCCGTGGACCAGCGGCGACTGGACCGAGGACACCATCGAAGCCGACCACTACAGCATGATGCGCCCGCCCCGGGTGGTACTGGCCGCCCGCGGCCTGCTGAGCCGACTGCACACCCGGAGGACCCCGTGAACACCCACCCCGAGTCCGTACCGGCGCCCGTCCCACCCCACCGGACCGCGGCGACCGCCGACGTCCGCAGCCTGTACGAGCGTTTCCCCTACCCCTCGCCGGACGCCGAATCCGGGCTCATCCACGACGTGTCCAACGCGATGGGCTTCCTGCTGGCGGACGGACGGCTGGGCACCCGGCGCGTGCTCGACGCGGGCTGCGGCACCGGGCACCGGCTGGTCGCCCTGGCCAAGAGCCACCCACAGGCGCACTTCGTCGGCGTCGACGCCAGCGAGGCGTCCCTCGCGGTCGCCCGCGAACTGGCCGACCGGCACGGGGTGGGCAACATCGACTTCCGGCAGGGGCTGGTGCCCGGGCTCGACCTGGCGGACGACTTCGACCTGGTGGTGTGCACCGGCCTGGTGCACCACCTGCCCGACCCGCGGGCCGGGCTGCGCTGGCTCAGCGAACGACTCGCCCCCGACGGGCTGTTGTACCTGTGGCTCTACCACGCCATCGGCGAGCACGACCGGCTGTTGGACCGGGAACTGGTCCACGCCCTGCTGGACGAGGCGGACGCGGGCTCCGGGCTGGCCACGGTGCGCGCCCTCGGGCTCACCCTCGCCGCCGACCGCTACGGCTCCACCAGCGAGAGTGCCGCGGCCGGCGACATCCGGCACGTCATCGACGCGGACGCCTACCTACACCCGGTGGTGCACGCCTGGCGCTTCGGCGACCTGCCCGACCTCCTGGCCGGCCTCGACCTCGACTGGGTCGCCGCGTTCAGCGTCAACTACGAGGGCGGCAGCAAGTTCGTGGACCTGGCCGCCGCGGAGGACGACCCCTACCTGTGCGTCAGCGGGGCGGAGAACCTGCCGACGGAACTGGCGGAACGGCTGCGCCACCGCGCCCCCGCACACCGCCTCCGCGTCCTGGAACTCACCCTGCGCCCCACCGGAATGAGCCTGGTGGCAGGCCGGGGCAACAGCCTGCACCAGTGCGTGCCCCGGGTCGCAGGCAGCCGCTTCATCGGCGCGGACTACGAGTGAAGCGGGGTTGACAGGGGGCTGGCGGAGGCTGGGGCGGGCCGGTGCGGGGCTTGACCAGGGCCGGTACGGCGCTCGGCCGGGGCTGGTGCGGGGCTGACGGGGCTTGGCCAGGGTTGGTCGGGAGCTTGACCAGGGTTGGACCAGGGGCGTTCGGAGCTGGAACAAGGTGTGCTCGGGGCGCGATGAGGCTGGCACAGGGGGGCCGGCCCCCCCAACCCCGCTGAGTCACCCCGCCCTTATCCCGTGGGCGGCGACCGTCACGGGCTGGGCAGGGCGAACACGGCCACGTCGTAGCGTTCGAGGACCGGTCGCGGTCCGCCGGCCGCGGCCTCGGCTGCTGCCGCGGCCTCCATCCGGGCCAGCCCCCGGGCGAACTGTGCGTCGGTGAGCTGGGTGAACTTGGACTGTGGTGCGTGGGTCAGCCGGGCTCGGTAGTCGGCGAGGCCGGCCGCGACGGGCTGGGCGAAGGAGCCGACCGACTCCAGGTCAAATCCGGCGGCGAGGAAGTCGGACACGACCTCCGCCCGACCCGGGAAACGCTGTGCGTCCAGCGCGCGGAGTTGCGGCCAGTAGTCGTAGACCACTGCGTCCAGCCGCTCGCGGAACGTGGTGCGGACCACGACCCGCCCGCCGCCGCGCACCACCCGGGCCAGCTCCCGCGCTGCCCGCGCCCGGTCGGGGATGTGGTGCACCACCCGGGAGAGCAGGGCCAGGTCGAAGCAGTCGGCCGCCGCGGGCAACGCCTCCGCCTCGCCCGACAGATAGCGCACGGTCGGGTGCGAATGGTGGCGCCGGGCCTCGGCGAGCATCGCGGCCGACGCGTCCACGGCCACCACCTCGCTCCCCGGGACCCAGCGGGCCAGCGCCGCCGAGAAGACCCCCGTGCCCGCCCCGACCTCGATGACGGCGGGTGCGGGCCGCGGCGCGTACGAGGCGATCAACGCGACCCACGCCCGCAACGACGCCTCCGGCATCTCGTTGCCGTGCTCGTACGCGCCGGCCAGCCGCTTGTCGTCATAGATACGGTTCATGACACCGATCCTCAGACAGGGGCCGCGTGCTGACAAGATTGCCCCGTTGCCCCGTCGCGTACGCGCTGGGGACTGGTCACCAACACCAGCCCGCGCCCCGCGGTCGCCCGTGACGGACGTGCAGCGCCGTGCCGGCCCCGGGCCACCGGCGCGCACCCGCCCCACCCCGGCCACCAGGCACCGGCCGCTGCGGGGGGCGGTGCGGAGCGTGCCCGCGTGCCTCGGGCGTCAACGTGGGTCTTCCTCGCGCGCCCCCAGACCCTCGCCGAGGTACCAGCGTGCGGTACCCACCACCCCGTAGTCGCGCAGCCTGCGGGTGGAGTTCTCCACGACCATGTCGCGGGCGTGCACGACGGCGGCGGTGTGTCGACGCACCTGGTTCACGAACAGCCGGTCGGTGGGTGAGGGCCGGCGCGGCATCCCACCCACCTTCTCGTACAGCGCCGCCGTGATCGCCAGGTTGTTGCCCGCGTGCATCCGGTACGGGGCGAGGTAGCCGTGGCGGCGCCGGTGCGCCGGGCGCACCCGGCCGAACAGGGCCGCGCCGCGCACCAGCGCGCGGAAGGCCGCCCGACCCAGCGGCCCGTGCTCGTCGCGCCGGACGTCGACGCGCCCGCAGACCAGACCGGCGCCGCTGGCCAGCGCGGTGCGGGCCGCCGCCGTCCAGGTGGGCCGGGGCAGGCAGTCGGCGTCGGTACGGGCCAACAGCGAGGCGCCGTGCCGGATCGCGTACCGGCAGCCGGTGTCCACGGCACACCCCAGGCCCTTCTCCGGCTCGTGCAGCACGTGCACCGAGAACGGCGCCCAGCGGGCGAACTCGTAGGCGATGGTCGCCGTGCCGTCGGTCGAGGCGTTGTCCACGACCACCAGCGTGAAGTCCCGGTCCCGCTGGGCGGCCAGCGCCTCCAGCGTGTCACCCAGCCGGGCCGCCTCCTGGTGGGCGGGGACCACCACCCACAGGCCGCTCACGCCTTCTCCCGCACCATCGTCATGACGCCCGCGGCGCCGGGGCCGGCGAAGAGCATCCGTACCTCGGGGCGCGCCCCCTTGTGCACCGGGTCCGGGGCGGTGCGCTGTTCCTGGAGTGCGTACGACGCCACCCCGCACTGCGGCAAGGAGGAGGCCACCGCCGAGATGCCCACCCGGCGCGAAAGGGTGCGAGCTGCGTGGTCCGTGTCCATGGGCAGGACCCTACGAACGCCTTCGAACGGCTTGCCTGAGCACGGATACTCAGCCGACGTAGGGCCGGGTGCTGAGTAGGAGCCGTGCGGCGACCACAATCTCGTGCCGGGGAAGGCGTGGTTGTGCGAGCAAGCCGGGCGCGCTGGCGTCGGCGCTGAGGATGTGGGTTGGACTCTGGTAGCCGCGGCTCCAAGCCGGGGGCCTCCGGGTCCAGACGGGAGAAGGCGTGTTTCGCGGAGCCGTAAATCCCCGTCCGGAGCGTTGCCGTCCGCGCGCGGTGCGCATGCCCAACTAGCGGATGATGTCGGATAGTTACTGGTCGGCGCGTCGATACGGGCCCGCGGCGCGGGACAAGGCGGCGGGCATCAGGGTGGGTCGCCCCGCGGGTGGGCACACGCGTCGAAACCCATGTGCGCAAGGGGGCGTGTTGCTGTCATTCTGCGCAGATGTCCCAGCGACTCGAATCCATGGTCATCCGACACACCCACCGCGTTCCGCGCCCCACCGGACCCGCCGGCGACGGCGCGCGGGCCGCGCGGCGATTCGACGCGGCCTTGATGTCCGTGGGATTCAAGCTCTCCGCCGACCTGCTGGCCAGCCTGTCCGAGCTGGCCGAAGAGAGCGTCGTGGCGACCGCGGTGCGCACCCTGGACACCGTCCGCGAACTGGTCGGCGACCACGTCCAGCACAACACGTACTTCATCGACTTCCCTGCCCGGGTGCCCGACACCTTCGACTTCTGGATGGAGTGCATCGTCGACGCCCTGCTCGACAGCGCCTCCCGGGAGAACACCCTGGCCGGGCTGCGGGCCGGCACCGTCGACCTGCTGACGCTGCCCAAGTACGGCAACTACCAGCACACCTACCAGCAGATGCTGGCCGCGCACGACGAGCTGATCGCAGCCGCCGGCGACCGGGTCACCACCCTGCACCTCGGCGGCCCGCTGGAGACGGAGGTCACCGCCCTCTACCTGGCCCTGGCGGGCAGCACCACCCCGCTCGGCGAGCAGGGCATCGCCGACCTCGGCACGCTCGCCGGGCACTGCGCGGACGGGCCGCAGCCGGACGACATCCCGGTGCGGGAGAACCGCGCCCTGATCAACGCCGCCCGCCTCCAGGTCGGTGCCGACCCGCAGGTGGACACCGTCACCGACGTGCTCAGGCTGGCCTGTGCGCTGGTGGGTGGCGATGTCAGCCTGGTCGAGCCCACCCGGTTCCGCTCGGTGCCCCGCGGGCTGCGCCGGGCGCTGTTGGCCTGCCTTGACGGGCTGGTCGCGGCTGCCCCGGCCAAGCTCGCCGACGTCGGTGCGCACCGCGAGCAGTTCAAGCGGCTCGGCGAGCGACTGCACCCGCACGAGTACCCGCAGTGGCCGCACGCCGCCGAGGTGTTCGCCGTCGCCCGGGGCGAGCAGGAAGCCCGCTCGTTCGACAGCCGCGTCGAGGGGCTGCTCGCCGCGAACGACGTGACCGGTGCGACCCGCCTGCTGGCGACCGCGCCCGGCAAGCTCTTCCGCACCCTGGACCGGCTGCTGCGCACCTGTTCCACCGACGAGGAGCGCGCGGCGGTGCTGGCCGCGGCCGAGCAAGTCGCCCCGCAGATCTCCGGCCGGGTGCTGCTCTCCGTCCGCGAACACCTGGGCAACCGGTCCGGCGACGCCCGCCACGGCCGGTTGTTCGTCAACCGGTTCGGCGGTGCCTGGGCGGCCCCCGACCGGCGCCGGGCCCTGCCCGATGCCGTCCGCAGCCGGCTGATCGCCACCCTGGACGCCGAAACCCGGCGCCGGCTCCCCACCCCCGGCCACCTGCTGGTCGATCCGGAGGTGCTGGACGTCACCCTGCCGCTGAGCGGTCGGGCGAGCGCGGCTGGCCTCGGCGTGCTGCCGCGCGGCTCCCGCTCGCGCATCGACGGCGAACTGCTCCGGTTCTTCGTCTACTGGAAGCAGACCGCCCGGGCCACCGACTACGACCTGTCCGCGCTGATCCTGAACGCCGCGTACGAGACGGACGGCTGGCTGTCGTACACCGCGCTCACCCGGGCCGAGGGTGAACACTCGGGTGACATCACCAACGCGCCCGAGGGTGCTTCGGAGTTCATCAACCTGCGGCTCGGTGCGGTGCGCGGCGCCTCCATCGTCCCGCAGGTCTACATCTACGCGGGGGAGGGGTTCCACGAGGTCGCGGAGTCGTTCTTCGGCTTCATGCTGCGCGAGGGCGAACAGCAGGGGCAGCCGTTCGAGGCCCGTACAGTACGCATGAAGTCCGACCTGCGCGGGCCGGGCCGGGTCGCCCTGCCGGTGGCGTTCGTACGCGAGGCCGACGGGGCCTGGTACGCCCACTGGCTGCACTTCTACCTCAAGGGCGAGCCGAGTGGGAACCGGGTCGAGGAGAACCAACTGTCGGTCGGCACCCTGCTGCGCGGGGTCATGCAACGCGACTACCTGACAGTCCGCCACCTCGTCGGCCTGATGGCCGAGCGCGCCACCACGACCACCCGGTGGGAGGGCGGGGAGGTCCCCGCGGAACCGGTCACCTACCTGGGGTTGGAGCGTCCCACCGGCCTGCACCCGGACTCGGTGGTCATCACCCCGGAAAACCTGCGTGACCTGATCCCAGGGTGACTGTTACGGTAAGCCCGGGCGAGGCCATGAAGGGACTTCCTTCTCCAATTCTCCATATGAATCTAGTCCCTTCGCTTTCCTCGCCCCTCGCACGTTCCCGCACGGCGGGGCGCCACACCGGCGCCCCGCCGTCGTGCTGTGCCCGGACGCCCCACCGCTTCCCACCCTCCCTTTCCTCTCACCCCCTTGCTTCCCACCCTCCGGGCTGGCGCCCACGCAGGGTGAGTGGGCAAGCCTGGGCTCCGAGGCGGGCAACCCCGGTGACCCGAGATGAGCAACCCAGATGACCCCAGGTGAGCAACCTTGGTGGCCCAGGTGGGCAACTCTGCCGGCCGTGGCAGCCGTGGTGTCAGACGTTCTCCGAGACCAGCACCGCCGTCGTACCCGGCTCAAGGGCGCGGAAGACGTGCGGTACGTCGGCGGGGTAGGCGATGTAGTCGCCGGGGTGGAGTTCGACGGGGTCGGCCTCCACCCCCACCAGGGCCCGACCGGTGCTGAGCACCACGTGCTCGACGACGCCCGGTGTGTGGGGGCTCGACGTGCGCTGGCTGCCCGGCTCGGCGGTGATGGTGTAGATGTCGCGGCGCGCTCCCGGCGGGCCGACGGCGAGCAACGTGGCCCGGTAGTCGGCGTGTTCGGCGGCGAAGACCGGACCCTGACCGGCGCGCACCACCCGGACCCGGGGCGCGGGCAGGTCCAGCAGCCGGGAGAACGGGATGCCCAGCGCCACGCACAGCGACCACAGCGTCTCCAGGCTCGGGTTGCCCGAGCCCGACTCCAGCAGCGAGAGCGTGGACTTGGACAACCCGGCGCGCCGGGCGACCTCACTGAGCGAGAGCCCGGCGCGCTGCCGCTCCTGCCGCAGGGCCGCGGCGACGGTCTTCATCAGGGGCGCGGACGGGCCGGCAGAAGGGCCGCCGGACGGCCCGCCCGCGGAGGCGGATCCTTCGGACGGTGACGGGGGTGGGGACTGTGGCGACATGGTGATCCGTGTGTTTGACGGGGTCGGACGATGTGTTCATTATATTCAACATGCGATCGATGTGGCGAACCCTGGATCGGAGTCTGCTCCGCGGGATCGTGCTGGCCTGTCTCGCGGTGGGCGCCATCGGCGTTTCGTACGGCGCGGTCTGCGTCACCGCGGGCCTCCCGATGTGGTTCCCGGTGCTCGCCGCCTTCCTCGTGCTGGCCGCCTCGTCGGAGTTCCTGTTCGTCGGGGTGATCTCGGCCGGCGGCAGCCCGGTGGCCGCGGTGCTCGTCGCCCTCCTCGTCAACGCCAGGCACCTGCCGTACGGTCTCGCCATCCCGCCCCGGGTGATCCAGCCAGGCTGGCGCCGGGTCGTCGCCTCGCACCTGATGAACGACGAGAGCGTGGTACTGGCCCTGGGTCAGCCCGACGTGCCCAGGCAGCGCAGCGCCTACTGGGTGTGTGGGGTGGGCATACTGATCTGCTGGCCGGCCGGGGCGCTGCTCGGGGCACTGGCCGGGAACGTCATCCACGACACGGACGCACTCGGGCTCGACGCCATGTTCCCCGCGGTGATCCTGGCACTGATGCTGCCGGCCCTGCGCGAGCGCAAGATGCGCCGGGCGGCACTGGTCGGCGCCGCCGTCGCCCTGGCCGCCACCCCGTTCCTGCCGTCCGGGCTGCCCGTGCTGCTGGCGCTCGGCGCGGTGTTCCTCAACGCCACCCCGGCCGAGCAGGGGAAGGCCCCCTGATGCCCTACTCGCCCGCCGTACTGGTCGCCCTCCTCGCCCTGGCCGCCGGCACCTTCGCCTTCCGCTTCACCGGACCCGTACTGCGCTCCCGGCTCACCTTTCCGCCGCGCGCCGAACAGTTGCTGAACACCTCGGCGATCGTCCTCCTCGCCGCCCTGGTCGTCACCTCCGTGCTCGCCACCGGCCAGCACATCGGCGGGGTCGCCCGCCCCGCCGGCGTGGTCGTCGGCGGCGTGCTGGCCTACCGCAAGGCCCCCTTCCTGCTGGTGGTGATCGCCGCCGCGGCGGTCACGGCCGGGCTCCGCCTGCTCTCCGTACCGTGACCGCGGCACGTGCGCCGGGCGCTGGCTGTGGATGAACCCGGACGCCACCGCACCACCGACCGGCTTGCGACATCCGCTGCACGAAGGCGGTGGGGTCCCGGATCGAGACCTCGTGCACCCGCACGCCGAACTTCGGCGGGATCTCCGTTACGTTGGCTTCTCGCCCATCGGTCGCTGAACTTTTAGCGTCAGGCAGCACCCACTCCCACTTCACCAAGTGCGCGCTGTGTATGGGCTGTTGGGCCCGCTTGCGGTGTGATCAGGGAGCGTGTCGGGGCCCTCCGAGCAAGCCGCGCCGAGCGTGCCCCGGGCGGGCGGAACGTGGTTCGGTCCGAGGTGGTTTGGCTTGGCGGCCGGGGGCCGGGGGCGGAGTGGGTGGTGGTTGTGTGTGGTGGGTGGTCGGGCAAGGCGGTCGGTGCAGTGGTCGGGCAAGGCGGGTGCGTAAGACAGGTGCGCAAGGCGGGTGGGCCGTCGCGGCGGCCACCCAGCCGGTGCCGGGTCCGGTGCTACGCGTCACCCCCGGGGCGTCGGCCCTCCGGTATCACGCCACGCGCGTCCTTCGGGGCAGTGTGTGCGGCGTGCGCGTCCGCGGGGCCTGCGTCTGTCCGGTCTGCGTCTGCCGGGTCCGGGGCCGTGAAGCCCCCGGCGGTGAGGTGCGCGCGTAGCGGCCCCGGGTCGGTGACGCGGGGCCGCTGGATCACCAGGTACCCCTCGCCGTCGCGCGGCGGTCGGGTCCAGGAGCGGCTGACGAACATGGGCAGCCGCCCGTACCGGATGGCGTGCCGGGGGAGGGTGACGCCGAACTCGTCGGCCAGCGCGGCCAGCAGCGCCCGTTCGCCCGCGACCGTTGCGGCCTGATCGGTCGGCTGGCTCGGGTCGCCGAAGAACCGGGCCGGGTCCAGTGCCGGCGGCACCTCGCCGCTCGTCCGGACCTCGCCGGCCAGGTAGGTGAACGCGTACTGCTCGACGCCGTCCGCCGCCACCGACACGTGGCAGAACGCCTCCTCCCCGTGCTGTGGGTGCAGCCCGCTCCACACCACCACCGCCCGGGTGCCCGTACTGGCGGCTGCCGCCGGGGAGACGAAGCGGGGGCGGTGGAACCCGGCGGGGTCGCCGTCGAAGGCGAAGCTCCAGCCGGCCCCGGCCCGGCCGACCGCCATCAGCGCCCGGTCGGCGAAGGACGAGAACTCCTGGAGGTCGGCCCGGGCGTCCCGGTACGCCTCCTCCCGGTTCAGGGGCACGGACAGCCGGCCCCAGCCTCCGGAAGCCCGGCCGCCGCCACCTTCGGAAATCTGGCCGTCCCCGCCAACCCGACCGTCTTCCGCGGACCCGTCGGCGAGTCGGCCGGGCATCTCGTCCGGTGCCACCCCCTCGACCAGGACGAACCGGTAGGGCGTCGGCTCCTCGTCGCGCTCGGACTCCGCGAGCCACTCCAGGCCGTCGAGGTCGAGCCCGGGCGTCGGCGGTGGGGTGGCGCCCGCCTGCCCGCCCCGTGGCGTGGCCAGCAACTCGCGGCCCCGCTCCGCCGTCCACAGCGGCCCGAGCAGCGGATCGGCCAGCCAGCCGAGCGGAACGATGTGGTCCGGCCCCACCGGCTCCCACTGCGGCAGCGCCGCGCGCAGCATCCGCCAGGCGCCGTCGGTGTCCGCCTCCCGCGCGAGCGCCCGCGCCCGCTCGACCGCCACCCCGAACGGCCCGGTGGCGGTGTAGCGGTACGTCAGCTTCCGCACCTCGTCCAGGGTGGCGTACGCCAGGGACACCAGGTCCTCGTCGGCGCCGCGGAGCGAGTACATGAGGGTGGAGTCGTCGCCGTACGAGTGCTCCGCGTGGTCGGCGACCAGGGGCGGCAGCACCTCCGACGCGTACCGCGCATCGGCCGCCAGTCCGTCGAAGGACACCTGGTAGGTCTCCCCGAGCAGCCGGCGGATCTGGTCGCCGAGCCCGGTGGCCAGCGGTCTGCCGTACTCCCTGGCCTCGTCCAGCATCCGCAGGGCCTGCTGCCAGTCGCCGCGCAGGGCCGTGAGCTTGGCTTCTGCCACCTGGTCGTCCAGCCGGCGCGTCGTGTCGTTGGCGAACTCCGGGGCCGCCGCACTGCCGTCCCCGGACCGCAGGCTGTGGAACTCGCGGTACATCTCCTGCATGAACTCCCAGAAGTTGGCGTGTGGTTGGGGGTCTTCGCAGCGCCAACTCGCCCAGGTGTAGACGGTCCACTCGTCGTCCTCGGCCACGTCCTCGGGGTCCATGAGGACGTGGACGACATCGGATTCGACGTCGAGTTGGAGCCCGCGGTGCCAGATGTCCACCACCCGCCGCTCCTCGGCGTCGGCGTCCTCGTCCAGGAACTCCGCGAACATCTCGGCGAGCTCCGACTCGTTCTCGTGCCAGTGCGCGTCCGCGGTCCCGGCCAGCAGCCAGACGAATCCGCCGGCGTGCCGCCACCCGTCGGTGACCTTCAGGAACTCCCGGTAGGACGGCGGGAGCCGGCGGCCCAGGCGCTGTTCAAGGGCGACGATCTGTTCCTCGGTCGCGGGCGGTAAACCCAGCCAGCGGGCCCGGCGGGCGGCCAGGTCGTCCGCGTCCCGCACGTCGTCGTCCGTGAGGGAGTCCGCCCACTCTTCACTCCACCGCAGGAGGAAGGGGCGCCAGTCGAAGTTCGTGGTCTCTGTCATGGGGCCGATGTTGCCACCCACCACTGACAGTGGCCGTTCGCCCACCCAGCGCGCTCCTCGGAGTGAGGGGTGAGTGCGCAGGTCAGGCGTGGTTCCTGATGGTGCGGGCGGGACGGCCCCGTGCCGGGTCCGGCCGGGCAGGGCCGGCGCCGGGGGCCCGTACGCGTACGACACAGCCGGTGTGCCCGGGCGCGAGGGCCCGGGCACACCGGCTGCGGTTGGGGCAGGGGACCGTCAGCGGCCCAGGGCCGCCACGCCGGCCTGGGCGAACTTCTCGTCCAGGTCGCCGCTGGGCGCGCCGGCCACGCCGATGCCCGCGATCGGGGCGCCCTTGACGGCGACCGGGGCGCCGCCGGCCAGGAACAGGGTGCCGGGGATGTCCTTCAGGTTCGGCGCGTTCGTCAGCCGCTTGGCCAGCTCCGAGGTGGGGGCGTTCCAGGACACGGCGGTGTACGCCTTCTTGACGGCGGACTCGTAGGACTGCGGGCCCGCGCCGTCGCCGCGCAGCGTGACGACCGTGTTGCCGTTGCGGTCGACGACCGCGACCGACACCCGCTGGTTGTTCTTCTTCGCCTCGTCCAGGGCGGCCTTCGCGGCCTTGGTGGCGGCCTCGACGGTCAGGTGCGTGGACTGGGTGGTGTTGCCCTTGGCCGCGCTGCTGGCGGCGGCCGGGGCGGGCGTGGTCTTCGGGGTCGCGGCGTTGGCGGACAGCGCGCCGAAGGTGCCCGCCGCGAGGGTGGCGGCGACGGCGGTGCCGGTCAGGACGCGGGCGCTGCGGGAAAACTTCTTCATCTCGGGCATCTCCTGCTGCTCGGGTGGCTTGCTGTGCTTCCAGCCTGCGGCCACCCACCGCCCCGGGGGCTCGACGGAACGGCTCCACCCCGGGCGCCGGACGGCGGAGTACGGGGTCATCCGATCGGTTGACCCGGCCGTGGGCACCCTGGCGGACAATGAGGCAATCCGCGCAGGTCCGGGCAGGGTCAGTGGTACCTGAAACCGGGCGTCACCGGCCGGCCAGGGCCGGTCGCCCCAGCGGCCGGTACGAGCCAGAGCCGCGCGGCCCGCGAGACCGACGGTCGGGAACGGCGGCGCACACCCCCGTGCGGCGTCGCCGGCCGCGCGGCGGCGCGGACCAGGAGGTGGCGCGGAGGCTCGTACGGAAGCAGCGTAAGGGCCGTACCGAGGCTGCTCGGAGGGAGCGCGGAAGGGCAGCACCGTGACCGCAGACGGCGGCGTAGCGGCAAACGGAGACGGGCGCGGCCGAGCCACAGCCAAACCCCAGACGTACCAGCGAACGACGACACAGCAACGGGCCGCGAGCGCGCGGGACGTAGGCTGTGAGAAGGGAGCAGACGGGGTGAACGGAGCCCCCCGACCACCGCACGGGACCGGTGACAAGGGCCCGCCCCCGGGCGGTCCCGCCGGGCCGGACGCCCGCGGCGAGCAGGACGCCCGCTGGCTCTCGGCGGTCATACACGCGGCCTTCTTCCTGCTCCTGGCCGCCTCCCTGACCCGCTACCTGATCCGGCACCCCGGGTCGCCGCACACGGGCTGGATCATCGCGCTCAGCGCGGCGCTCGGCCTGCTCTACACGCTCGGCCCCGCGATGGGTTCCAGACCCACCCTGCGCAGGCTGCTGTGGCTGGGCGCCGAGGTCGCCGTCTGGGTCGTCCTGGTGGTGCTCGCGCCCAGTTTCGGCTGGTGCGCGGTGCCGCTGTTCTACACCGGCCTGCGCACCCTGCCGCCACGCGCGGCACTCGCCCTGGCCGCGCTGCTGACCGCGTTCATGGTCGCCGCCCAGCAGCGCCTGGTGTCCGGCATCGACCCCAACCTGTTGATCGCGCCGCCCGCGGTGGCTGCGCTGGCCATCGCGGTCTTCGTCCACATGGACCGGCAGGCGGCCCGGCAGCGCGCCCTCATCGACGACCTGGTGCGCACCCGCAGGGAACTGGCCGCGACCGAGCGCCGCGAGGGGATGCTCGCCGAACGCCAACGGCTCGCCATGGACATCCACGACACGCTCGCACAGGGCCTGTCCAGCCAGCGGATGCTGTTCCAGGCGGCCGAACGGATCTGGGACACCGAACCGGAGACCGCCCGCGGCCACCTGCGCGCTGCCGCCGCCGTCGCCGAGCACAACCTCGCCGAGGCCCGCCGCTTCGTGCACGACCTGGCCCCCGCGGACCTCACCGCGGGCGGCTCGCTACCGGCCGCGCTGCGGCTGCTCGCCGACCGGGAGTCCACCGCCGAACTGGCCGTACGCTGCCGGGTCGAAGGGACCGAGACCGCGCTGCCCGCGCGGGTCGAGTCGGCCCTGCTGCGCATCGCGCAGGGCGCGCTGGCCAACGTCCGCGAACACGCCGCCGCCCGCACCGCCCAACTGACCCTCACCTACCTCGGCGACCTGGTCGTGCTCGACGTCGCCGACGACGGCCGGGGCTTCGACCCGGAGGCCGGCCGCAGCCGCGGACTGCGCGGCCACGGGCTGCCCGCCAGTGACGCCCGGGTGCGGCAGTTGGGTGGCACCCTGACGGTCGAGTCCGCGCCCGGTGAGGGCACCGTGCTGTCCGCCGCGATCCCCCTGGAGTACCCATGAGCACCCCGGTCCGCCTGCTGGTCTGCGATGACCACCTCGTCGTCCGCGCCGGGCTGCTGGCCCTGCTCGGCAGCGCGCCCGACATCGAGGTGGTGGGCGAGGCCGGCAACGGTGCGGAGGCCGTCGCGCTGGCCGCGAAGCTCACCCCCGACGTCGTCCTGATGGACCTCCAACTGGGCCCGGGCATCGACGGCATCGAGGCCACCCGGCAGATCGCCGCGACCGGGGTGCGGGTGCTGGTGCTGACGACGTACGACACCGACGCCGACATCACCCGCGCCATCGAGGCGGGCGCCACCGGCTACCTGCTGAAGGCGGAGCGGCCCGAGGAACTGTTCGCGGCCATCCACGCGGCGGCCCAGGGGCGCACCGCGCTCTCCCCACCGGTCGCGAGCCGGGTGATGGCCCGGATGCGGGCCCCTGGGCCCACGCTCACCTCGCGCGAGTTGGACATCCTGCGCCAGTTGGCCCGCGGCCTCGGCAACCGGGAGATCGCCCGCGCCCTGTTCATCTCCGAGGCCACCGTGAAGACCCACCTCGGCCGCATCTACGACAAGCTGGGCGTGGACACGCGCGCGGGCGCGGTGGCCGTGGCCACCGAGCAGCGGCTGCTCTCCTGACGGCCACGGCGGGTGGCCAGGCCCGGGGCCACCCGCCGGTGTGCTCAGAGCAGTGCGCCGTCGCGGGCGACCACCCGCCCGCCGTGCACGACCACGTCGCGCTGCGGCATGTCCACCACGACCTGGGGTACGCACTCGCCGCGCAGCAGCACGAAGTCCGCCGGGTCGCCGGGCCGGAACTCCACCCGGTCGAGCCCCAGCACGTCGGCCCCGCCGTGCGTGCCCACGGTGTGGCAGCGGACCAGTTCCTCGTCCAGCCGCGCGCCCGTGATCCACCCCAGGATGTGCGTGCGGTGCAGCATGTCGGCGTTGCCGAACGGGCTCCAGGAGTCGCGTACGCCGTCCGAGCCGAGACCCACCCGCACCCCGTGCTCGTGCAGCGTGGCCAGCGGCAGGAGCAGCGCCGCGCTCGGCGCGACGGTCGTCAGGGCGATGTCCTGCCCGGCCAGGTCGGCGGCGATGGTCTCCAACTCGCCACGGCCGAGGAAGGGCAGGCAGAAGACGTGGCTCACGGTCACCTTGCCGCGCAGCGACAGCGCCTTGGTGCGCTCGATGATGGCGCGCAGGACGCGCACGCCCTTCTCGTCCCGGTCGTGCAGGTGGATGTCGACGCCCACGCCGTAGCGGTCGGCGAGGCCGAAGACGAGGTCGAGTTGTTCGACGAGCGCGTGGTCGAAGCTGATCGGGTCGATGCCGCCGACCTGGTCGAGCAGGCCGCTCCGCGCGGCGTCTTCCAACAGCTTCGAGGTGCCGGGGGTGCGCACCACCCCGTGCTGCGGGAAGCCCACGATCTGCACGTCCAGTGCGTGCGCGAGTCGTTCACGGGCCTCGGCGACCCCTTCGAGCCCCTTCAGCCCGTAGGCCGGGGCCACGTCGACGTGTGCCCGCACCGCGCGGGTACCGCGCGTCACCGCGTGCGCCAGCAGCCCGTACGCGCGCTCGCCCACCGACCTGGGCTGGCTGCGGAACAGCTCCGCGTCCTGCTCGCCGTACTCGGCGATGCCCGACGCGGGCCGGCGGGAGATCCAGTCGCCGCCCCAGGTCGTCTTGTCCGGGTGGATGTGGGCGTCGACGAGACCGGGCAGCGCGATGCGCCCACCACCGTCGACGACCTGCGCGCCGGCGGGCGCGGGACGGTCCGTGAAGCGCCCGTCGACCACGGTCAGGTCCACGGGGGCGCCGGCGCCGAGCGGCCGTACGTTCCGGAAGACGACGGCCTTGGCCGGCTTGTGTCGGGCCTCGCCGTCCGTGGCCGTGGCGACGGGGCCGGCCGGGTCTGCCGGGCCTGCCGCCCCCGCCTGGTCGGTCCGGCCGCCGGGCGTGCTCGGGGTGTCCGCGGCGCCGACGGGCGCGGAGAGCGCGGCGCCGGCGCCCGCGAGCGCGGCGGCGCCGACGAGGGCGCGGCGGCGGGACAGGGGAGGAACGGCCATGACGTCTCCTTGCGGGGCGAAGGTTGCGGGGTGGGTTGCGGGGTGCGGAGGGGTTCGCGTTGCGGGTTGGGTTACGGGCCGTCGGCGCCGGTCCGTGGCTCCGGGCGAGACGCCGGTTCGGCGTGGGGTGCCGGCTGGGTGTGGGTGCCGGCTCGGTGCGGCTACCGGACCCCGCCTCCGAATTTTGTATACCAGGCTGAGAGGCGAGGCAAGGTGGTGTCGAGTCGGCGGCGAGTTTTATTTGGCTATAGCGGGATAAATCTCCCTGATCGCTGCATCGGCACGTCAGGGCGACGCGCCGATCGACCGGAGAACGAGGGGGCGGGTACGCAGCTTGGTATACAACGAGCCGCCGTTTGAGCTGCCGGCCTGCCACCCACCTGCTCTGCCGGCGGGCTGTCCGGTCGTCTTGCCGCCTTGTCGGCCGCCCTCCGGTCGCCTTGTCGACTGCTCGGCTAAGCGTCGCCGAAGAGCGACCGCAGCGCCGCCGCGTGACTGTCCCGGACGTGCAGCAGGGTGCTGGCCGCTGCCAACTGCGCGTCCCCCGCGGCGATGTGCCGGAACATCTCGGCGTGCTGCGCCCGCATCTGGGCCGACTCCTCACGCATACCGAAGATCAACTGGAGCTGCCAGCTCAACTGCTCCATGGTGCGGGCCAGCAGCGGGTTGCCGGCCAGGGTGACGATCTGTTCGTGGAACGCCGTGTGCGCACCGACCTCCCGCTGCCCCTGGTCCGCCGCGGCTGCGCGCTCGGCCCGCGCCAGCAGCGTGCGCAACCGGGCCAGACCCGCCGGGTCCCCGCCCGTCGCCACACGGCGGGCGGCCAGCGCCGACGCCTGTACGGCCAGCGGCTCCCACACCTCGTACAGGTGGCCCACGTCGGCCCGCTCCAGGGTGCGCACCCGCACCCCGCTGTGCGGCGACAGTTCGAGCAGGCCCTCGGCGGCGAGGGCGCGCAGCGCCTCGCGCACCGGTACCCGCGACATCCGGAGCTCCTCGGCGATCTCGCGTTCGACGAGCCGGGAGCCCATCGGGTAGCGGCGGTCCACGATGCGCTGCCGTACGGCCTCGCGCGCCTGCGCGCCCAACGAGACCCGGCCTCCCGCCGGCTCGTCGCTCCCGGCCGTCTTGCTGTCCGCCATCCGCATCGCCCTTTGCACTCCGTGTCCCCGGCGAGAATACGGCGCCACGCGGTGCGGGCCGCGGACCGGCCGGGGCTCGGGTGTGGGGACTGGTGATGGTGTGGGTGGCTACCTGGCGCCCGCCACGCACCCGGGGCCGGTGCGGTCCGTACGAGGTCCGCACGGGGTGCGGTTGCTGAGCGGCGCGGTCCGTACGCGACACAGAGTTCGTACCCGGCAAGGTCCGTACGCGACGGGGCGGGCAGATCGGCAGGGTGAACCCACCCCCAACACGCCTCCCGCCAACCCCCAACACGCCCCCGCCACCCCACACGGTGCGCAAGACGCGACAACCAGCCGATCCCCAGGCACCGTTGACAGCCCCCGGGGCGGGCGTGAGTATCCGTCTCGATCCGCAGACCCAGAGGGGGGTACCACTGTGTCCAGATCACTTTCCGGCAGACCCGACGGAGCCGACGGAACCGGCAGGGACGGTACGGCTGACAGGGCTGGTAGGGCCGGCAGGTTCGGTGGGTCCGGCGCGTTCGCACCGCGGCGCCGCACCGTCCTGCTCGGTCTCACGGCGGGGGCGGCCACCGCGCTCACGACCGGGCTGCCGGCCGCCCGCGCGGCCGACGCCCCGTACGAGCCGGTCCTGTACTGGGGCAAGATCCTGGAGGGCGCCGTCAAAGCCACCGGCGGGGCGCCCGGTCCTGCGGCCAGGGCGGCGGCGATCATGCACCTGGCGATGTACGACGCCGCCAACTCGATCGTGTCCATCGGGCGGCCCTACCTGGCCAAGCAACCGGTGCTCGGCACCGCATCGCTGAACGCGGCCATAGCCACCGCCGCGTACACCGCCCTCCGGGCCCAGTACCCCGCGGGCTCCTTCGACGGCAACTACGGCTTCGCCCTGTCGCAGGACAGCAGCTCCCAGGCGGAGAAGGACAAGGGGGTCGCCGTCGGTCGGGCGGCTGCGCAGGCGTTGGTGCAGGCCCGGGCGGACGACGGGGCGAACAACGAGGTGCCGTACGCGACCGACGGGGTGCCCGGCGCCTGGCGCGAGACGGGGTCCGGGTCCGCCATGACGCCGCACTGGGGCCGGGTGAGGTCCTTCGGCGGTTCCACCCCGGGCCAGTTCCGCCCGGGCCTGCCCGGCGGCTTCAGCACCTACCAGGACCTGCTGCGCAGCAGTCAGTACGCGGAACAGGTCAACGAGGTGCGGGTGTTCGGCGGGCACTCCAGCACGGCCGTGACGACGGTGGTGCGCACCCAGGAACAGAGCGACATCGGCCGGTTCTGGGCCAACGACCTCGACGGCACGTACAAGCCCACCTCACAGCTCTATCAGCACGCGCGGATCATCTCGCGCAAGAAGACGCTGACACCCACCCAGAACGCGCAGTTCTTCGCCGTGCTGTCGATCGCCCTCGCGGACGCGGCGGTCGTTTCCTGGGACGCCAAGTTCAACACACCGATCGACCTGTGGCGGCCGGTGTCCGCGATCAACCTCGCAGCCGACGACGGGAACCCGGCCACCACGCCCGACCCGGCCTGGCGCCCGCTCTCCTCCAACCTGGACGGGTCGGCCTTCACACCCGCCTTCCCCGCCTACATCTCCGGGCACGCCACCTTCGCCGGCGCCTGGGGCGGCGTGTTGCAGACCTACTTCGGGACCGACGCCATCGCCTTCAGCGCCACCACGGACGGCGGCGCCACCCGACGGTTCAACACCATCTCGGCCGCCACCAGCGAGAACGCCATCAGCCGGCTCTACCTCGGCGTCCACTACCGGTGGGACGCCGAACAGGGCCTGGCCGCCGGCGAACGCGTCGCCCGACAGGTCACCGACACGTTTCTCTGAGCCACTGACGCATTGAACCGGCGATTAGCTGATCCACTGATCTGCTGGTTCGCTGGTGTGCTGATGCGCTGATTCACCCCGCGCCACCTCGGCCGGTCGGGACTCGTGCCCGGCCGGCCGATCGCACGCCCGTCGGGGCGCGGGCCGCTCGGCCGCCTGCCTGCCTGCCCGTGCACCACCCGGTAGCGGGGCCCGGAATGCCCGTTTCCGCTGCCCCGAAGCACGGTGTGCCCACCGGGGGTTGCCACCCCTTTTCCTGGCCCCGGGTCAGAATCCCGGTACGCCGCGGGCACGTAATCTGGCCAGTGTCCGACCCGACCGCCGCCCGTCGCAGGCGGCCGGGGCCACCGCCACCGCGCAGGTGCCGACCGGGCCGGGGCGGCCACGCGTACCGCCCCACCCGCGGTCATCTGCTTACCGTACTGATTCGAGATCAGTACGAGATCAGGGAGCCGGGCCGGCTCGCGGGGCTCGGAGCGGCCGGTGCACGGCCGGTTCCACCACGTCCCGCGGCCCGTCGTGGACCGACGGCAGGTCGGCGGCTTCTCACCGGTCCGTACGAGAAGCCGACCCGCTCCCGTCCCATCGCGCGCAACTGAAAGTTCCTCGCATGTCACCTCATTCTCCTGGCGACCTTCGTGCCCTGCCCGGGGCCGTCCTCCAGATCGCGGCCTCCGTCCTCCAGACCGACGGCCTGACGGCCGACGACAACTTCTACGACCTGGGCGGCACCTCGCTGCACGCCGTGCGGATCTGCGCCCGACTGCACACCGAGTGGGGCATCGCCATCGCCCCGCAGGCGCTTTTCGACCACGACACCATCGGCGGCTTCGGCACGGCCGTCGCCACCGCGAACCACCGTCCCGACGGCGAGCGGAACCCCTCGACCGGCCGCGCGACCGAGCCCACGGCAGACCCCGCGACCGGTACCACCACCGACCCCACGGCCGACGTCACGTCCAACCCCGCGACCAACCTCAGCGCCAAACCCACGTCCAACCCTGCGACCAACCCCAGTTCCAACCCTGCGTCCGACCCCGCGGACTCCCACCCGTACACCCCCTCCCGCGCCCCGGCCCCGCCGCTCCCACCGGTGGCGCAACGGCGACCGCCGTCGGACGAGATACGCATCGGGTTGCAACGGCTCGACGCCCGGCTCATCCACGAGGCCGTGGCCCGCCAGGCGCTGCTGCGTCCGGACGCCACCGCCCTGGTCAGCGGCGCCGAGCGGATCAGCTACCGGCGGCTGGACGCGCTCGCCGATGGGTACGCCGCCGCCCTGAAGGACCTGGGGGTAGGCCCTGGGCACGTGGTGCCGGTCGTGCTGCCGCGCTCGCCGCGGCTGGTCCTCGTCCTGCTCGCGGTCCTCAAGTGCGGCGCCGCCTACGCGGCCCTCGACCCCCGTTGGCCGGCGGCGCGCATCGCCGCGGTGACCGGCGCCCTCGACACGCCGGTCGTGGTCACCCGCACCCCGGGCCCGCGCGCCTGGGACCCGGACGCCTTCCGTGAGGATTCGGCAGCGGCGCGGCCCGCCCGTACGGTGCCGGTCGCGGTGGCGCACACGGCGCCGGCCGCGGTGTTCTTCACCTCGGGCAGCACCGGGACGCCCAAGGGCGTGGTGGCACCGCACCAGGCCACCACCCGGCTCTTCGCGACGGCCGGCTTCGCCGACTTCGGCCCCGGCCGGGTCATGCCGCAGGCCGCGCCCGCCTCCTGGGACGCGTTCGGCCTCGAACTGTGGGGGATGCTCACCACCGGTGGCACGTCGGTATTGGTGACCGGTGACTACCTGCTCCCGGCCGACCTGCGGGAGCTGATAGCCGGCGAGGGTGTGGACACCCTCTGGCTCACCGCCAGCCTGTTCAACCTCTTCGTCGACGAGGACCCGGCCTGTTTCACCGGCCTCACGCAGGTCCTCACCGGCGGCGAACGCCTCTCCACCGCCCACGCGCGCGCCTTCCTGACGGCCCACCCCGACATCAGACTGGTCAACGGCTACGGCCCGGTCGAAAGCTGTGTCTTCGTCACCGCACACACCGTCACCCCGGCTGACTGCGAGCGCCCCGACGGCATTCCGGTGGGCCGGCCCGTACCCGGTACGACCGTGCACCTGCTGGCCGGGGACGCGCCACTGGGCGCCGGGGCCGAGGGTGAGATCTGTGCCGCGGGCACCGGCCTGGCCACCGGCTACCTGGGCGACGAACGGGCCACCGCTGCCTCCTTCGTCACCCTCACGATCGACGGTGCCCCGACCAGGCTCTACCGCACCGGCGACCGGGGGCGACTGGACGAGGACGGAGTGCTGCACTTCCTCGGCCGCACCGACCGACAGGTGAAGATCGCCGGCCATCGGGTCGAACCCGCCGAGGTGGAAGCCGCCGCCCGGCGGCTGCCCGGCGTACGGGATTGCGCCGTGGTCCCGGTGCCGCGGCCCGGCGGCGGCCACGAGCGGCTCGCGCTCTTCTACACGCCCGCCGCTCCGTCCACTGTTAGGCCCACCGCTCCGTCCACGACATCCACTACGTCCGCTGCCCCGGAAGCCGGCGCTCCCGGCCGTCCCCCGAGCAACCCCGGGGGTGACCCGCCGGGCGACGACGCCGAGGCGGTGCGCGCGGCGCTGGCGGCCGTCCTGCCCCCCTACCTCGTACCGACCAGCGTCCACCGGCGCCGGGCGCTGCCGCGCACCCCGAACGGCAAGCTCGACCACGCCGCCCTGCTGCATGACCTCAGCGCGCCCGCGCCGACGCCCGAGCCCACGCCCGTAACCGAGCCCACGCCCGTAACCGAGCCCACGCCCGTACCCGCGTCGGCCCGGGCCGCGGACGGCGACGTGCCCGCTGCGTCCGATGTGCCCGTCGCGCCCGTCGCGCCCGTCGCGCCGCGCACCTTCCCGCTGTCGTACGAACAGGAGTCGATCTGGCTCAACGACCAAGTCCAGGAAGGGACTTCGCGTTATCTGGAGTCCTGGGTCAACACGCTGCGCGGGCCGCTGGACGTGGCCGCGGTGCAGCGTGCCCTGGACGGCATCGTGGCCCGCCACGAGAGCCTGCGCAGCCGGCTGGTGCTGCTGGACGGCAGACCGGTCCAGCAGGTCGGCGAGCCGATGCCGGTCCCGCTCACCGTTCGCGACGTCACCCGGGAGGGGTTGGACGCCGCACTGCACGCGGCCGTGTCGGCCGCGTCCCGACCGATCACCCTGGACCGGCCGCCGCTGCTCAGGGCGGTGCTGCTGCGCATCACGGACGGGACGCGGGCGGACGGGAAGGCGAGTGAGGAGGTGTGCGAGGGACGGCCAGGCGAGGGAGGCGCCGGCGGGGAATCCGGCGACGGCCGTGTCGGCGGGGAGACGGGCGGCGAAGCCGTGCTCGCCGTGTGCGTGCACCACGCGGTGATCGACGGCTGGTGCTTCAGCCTGTTCGACCGCGAGTTCGGCGCGCTCTACCGGCAGGCCGTGGGCGCGGACCACCCGCCGCTGCCCGGGCCCCACCTGCAACTCGGCCCGTACGCAGCCGCCCGGCGCGCGGACGGTGCAGCCGCTCGGGCCGCGGCGCTCGCCTGGTGGGAACGGCACCTCGCGGACGCGCCCGAGGAGTCGACCTTCCCCACCGACCGGCCCCGCCCCGCCGTACTCGGCCCCGGCGGCGACCGCGTCGAGTTCGCCATCGACCCCGAGTTGGGGCGCGGCGTGCGGGCACTCGGCCGGCGGCTGCGCACCACCCCGTTCGCGGTGCTGGCCGCCGCGCTCGGCGTGCTGCTCGGGCGGCACACCGGCCAGCAGGACGTGGTGCTCGGCACCCCGGTCTCCCGCCGCGACGACCCCGCCACCCTCGACATGATCGCCTGCCTGGCCGACGTGCTGCCGCTGCGCCTGGCCGCCGCGCCCGACGCGTCCTTCCTGGAGGTCGTCGCCGGCGCCAAGGAAGCAACCTGGTCGGCCGTGCGGCACAAGGACGCGCCGTACAGTCACCTGGTGCGCGCGCTGGGTGTGTCGCGGACGCTGAGCCGCTTCCCGCTGTTCCAGGTCGTCTTCACGCTCGATGACGCGCCCGCGCCGCACCTGGACCTGCCGGGCGTGGTCGCCGAGCGCCGCTACGTGCACTCCGGGACCGCCAAGTACGACTCCTTCCTCCACCTCGTCCCGGACGGGGACGGCTACCGCGGGCTGTGGGAGTTCGCCACCGACCTGTTCGACGCGGCCACCGTGCACCGCCTAGCCGCACGCCTGCGCACCCTGCTCACCGCGGCCATCGCCGAACCAGATTGCCCAGTAGGGGAGTTGGAGCTGCTGCCGGCGCAGGAAAGGGGCCGCATCGAGAGCTGGGAGCGGGCTGCACCGGCCGCCGGGGCCGGGGGTGCACCGGCCCGCGGGATCGCACCGGCCGTCGGGGCCGGGACCGCACCGGCCGCCGGGGCCGGTGTCCTCGCGCACGAGGGGTTCCGGTGGTGGGCCAGGCGGCACCCAGACACCCCCGCCGTCCGCTGGCGCGGGCGCGACCTCACGTACGGGGAACTCGACCGCCGTTCGGACGCGGTCGCCGCGCACCTGGTCGACCAGGGGTGGGAACGCACCCCCATCGGCATCTGCGTGGACCGCTCCTTCGACCTGCCGGTGGCCGTGCTCGGCGTGCTCAAGGCCGGCGGCGCGTACGTACCCATCGACCCGGCCTATCCGGCCGAGCGGACGGCCTTCATCGCCGAGGACAGCGGCGTCAAGGTGGTCCTCACCCAGCGGGCGCTGGCCGGCCGCACGCGCCTCCCGGCCGGCACCGCGCACTGTTTCATCGATGAGGTGCCCGCCACCGGGAGCGACCCCCGCACCCCGGTCACCGGCGACGACCTCGCCTATCTGATGTACACCTCGGGCTCGACCGGCCGCCCCAAGGGCGTCGCCATGCCGCACGGACCACTCGCCAACCTGCTGGCCTGGCAGGCGGACCGCTCCGCCGCCACCCACGGCACCCGCACCCTCCAGTTCACCTCCCTCAGCTTCGACGTCGCCTTCCAGGAGCTCTTCAGCACCTGGGGCACCGGCGGCACGCTCGTCCTGGTCGACGAGGCGGTCAGGAAGAACCCCGCGGAACTGCTCGACCTGATCGCCGCCGAGCGCGTCCAGCGGCTCTTCCTGCCGTTCGTGGCGCTCCAACAACTGGTGGAGTACGCCTGCGCCACCGACCGCCACTGCCCCACCCTCACCGAAGTCATCACCGCCGGCGAACAACTGCACGCCACACCGGCGCTGCGCCGCTTCTTCACCGAGCTGAGCACGGCCACCCTGGACAACCAGTACGGACCGTCGGAGACCCACGTGGTGACCGCCGAACTGCTGCCCCGCTCCCCGGTCGACTGGCCCGAACTACCGCCCATAGGGCGGCCGTTGACCGGGGCTCGGATACGCCTGCTGGACCGGCGGCTGCGCCCGGTGCCGATCGGGGCGGTGGGGGAGCTCTGTGTGGCGGGCCCGGTGCTCGCCCGCGGCTACCTGGGCCGCCCGGAGCTGACCGAGCAGAAGTTCCTCCGCACCGAAGGGGGCCGGCTCTACCGGACGGGGGACCTGGCCAGATACCTGCCCGACGGGCGCATCCAGTGGTGCGGACGCGCCGACGACCAGGTCAAGATCCGCGGCCACCGGGTGGAGACGGGCGAGGTGGAGGCGGCGCTACGGGCCGTGCCCGGCGTCGCGGACGCCGTGGTGGTGGCGCACGACCCGGGCGGCGGCACGGGCAACCTGCTCGTCGGCTACTACCTGGCCGGCCCGCAGGCCCCGGCGCCGGCCACGGTCCTCGCCGCGCTGCGCAGCCGGCTGCCGGACGCCATGGTGCCCACGCACTGCATCGCCCTGCCCGACTTCCCGCTGACCGCCAGCGGCAAGACCGACCGGGCCGCGCTGGCCGCCCGCCGGCCCCAGGCCCCCGCCGCCACTTCCCCCGACTTGCCAAGCACGCCGAAGGAACGGCAGATCGCGCTGATCTGGTCCGGGCTGCTCGGCCTGGAGGGCATCGGCGTCCACGACGACTTCTTCGCCCTGGGCGGCAACTCGCTGCTCGCCACCCGACTGGTGCTGGCCCTGCGCACGGAGCTCGGTGCCTCCGTGCCGCTGCGGGCCGTGTTCACCACGCCGACCGTCGCCGGCCTGGCCCGGCTGCTCGACGACACCGGCGCGCCGTCCGTCCGGACGCCGGACCTGACGGCCGAGGTGCGCCTGGCCCCGGACATCGTGCCGGCCGCCGTGGTCGACACGGTGGCCGATGCACCCCGGCAGCTCCTGCTCACCGGCGCCACCGGCTTCCTCGGCGCCTTCCTGCTGCGGGACCTGCTCCTGCGGACCGAGGCCCAGGTGCACTGCCTGGTCCGCGGGCGGGACCAGGCCCACGCCACCGACAGGCTGTGGACCACCCTGCGGCGGTACGGGTTGGCCGACGGGCTGCCGCAGGAGCGCGCCACGGTCCTGCTCGGCGACCTCGCCAAGCCGCAACTTGGCCTGGAGCAAGGGGAGTTCGATCGTCTGGCGCGCACCGTGGACGCGGTCTACCACCCGGGGGCCGCGGTCAATCTGGTGTTCTCGTACGCCCAGTTGCGGGACGCCAATGTGCGCGGCACCGAAGAGGTGCTGCGGCTGGCCGCGCGGCACCGCACGGTGCCGGTCCACCACGTCTCGACCGTCGGCGTGTTCGCCGCCGGCGCCGGCGTGCGGTCGATCGACGCCGGACACCCGATCGGCCCGGCCGCCGACCTGGAACACGGCTACACCCAGAGCAAGTGGGTGGCGGAGGGGCTGATCGAACAGGCCAGGGCGCGCGGCCTGCCCGTCTCCGTCTACCGGCCCACCCGCATCTTCGGCGACTCGGTGACGGGCGCCTGCCAGTCGGGCGACTTCCTCTGGCTGCTGCTCAAGGCGTGCGTCCAGGCGGGGGCGGCGCCCGCCGGCGTGGACACGGCGTTCGACCTGGCGCCGGTGGACTACGTCAGCGGGGCCGTGCTCGCCCTCTCCCGACGTCCGCAGGCCGCCTCCGGCACCTTCCACCTGGCGGCAGGCCGCCTGACCCGCCTCGACACGGTGGTCGGCTGGCTGCGCGGGGCCGGCTACCACCTCGCCGACGTCACCCCGCAGGAGTGGTTGCGGCGCATCCAGGCCGACCCGGACAACGCCGCATTCCCGCTGCTCAGCACCCTGGCGGCGGAGACGGAGGACGGCGGGTCGGAGGGTGGCATCCGCTTCGACACCACGGCCACCCGGCAGGCGCTCGCGGGCACCGGCGTCGACTGCCCACCGGTGGACGAGGAGTTGTTCACCCGCTATCTGGAGTACTTCGTACGCACCGGCTTCCTGCCCGGCCCGGCGGGAAGCTGACTCGGTGCGGAGCTGGCCCGGTGCTGACCTGACGGGGTGGGTCCTGGTGGAGTGGGGGCATCCCCGGGTGGGCTGATGGCCGTCGGGCGCCTCGACACAGCCGCCGGCAGGGCTTGGCTGTCAAGTGGTCATCCCCTGCCGGCCGTTGTGCGTTCGGGGGCGTACGAGGCGGCCCCGGGCTGGGTGTCCGGCGACACCCATCGAGGCTGGCGGCTGAGGGCCGGCCGCGGTCCCACGGCACAACCAACCCACGAGGCCGTGACACAACGTGACCGATCGAGGTGTATTGGCCGAGGGTGTGGCGATCGGGGGGCGCTTGCATTCACTCCGCGTAGTTGTTTAGGTTAGCCTTACTTATCGAGCAGGGGGTGTGGGGGCATGCAAGGCGGGGGACCGGGCCGACCGGTCGTAGCGGCGTGCGGCGGGGCGCCGGCGTGGTCATTGGCCGCACCGGCCGGGGCACGTACGACATTCCAGGCGCTGCGTACGGCAGTCGATGCCGGGCGGTGCCGTGCGATGCCCGCCACCGGGACGCGGACCCCGACGGCCGGGCGCCCGCGCCGGGCGCCCGCCGCGACCCGTACCCGGCGCCAGCCGGCCGCACCCCGCGGCGCCAGCGCCCTCCCGCACCGCAGCACTCCCCGCGCCACCGGCGCCGATCCTCGCAGGAGCCAAGCGATGAACCACCCCTCGCCGCCCGACCCCAAGCGCCCGGGCGCGATAGGGCCGCGCGATCGCGTCAGGTCCGCGCCGAGCGGCACCCGGGACCGGTTCGGCCCGATGCCGGTACGCGACGAGCGCCGCGGCAACCGGCGCCGTGCCGCCGCCGCGCCGCGACCCGAGTGGGCGCGCCGCGCGGCGCTCCTGACGGGGGGCCGGGCATGACGCGGGAGGACTTCCGGGACCGCCACCTGGAGCGGATCGCCGAGGTCAGGGCCGGTCGGCAGGGCGAGAAGGTGGCCTATCCGATCCGGATCAGGCAGGCCGAGGTGGTACGCACCGCGCCGGTCGGCACCGGGCTGCTGAGGGTGACCCTGGGCGGCCCCGGCACGGCGGGTTTCGAGGCGCACTCGCCCGACGAACACGTCAAACTGCTCTTCCCGGAGCCCGACGGGACGCTGCGGCTACCCGAACCGAACGGCCTGGTACTGAACTGGCCGCGGCCGTCGCCCACCTCGCGCGAGTACACGGTGCGCCGGTACGACCCGGCCACCGGCGAGATCGACATCGACGTCGCCCCGCACGAGGGCGGCCTCGCATCGGCGTGGGCGGAGCGGGCCAGGCCCGGCGACGTCATCCACGTGGCGGGCCCGCCCGGCGGCCTGATCGTCCCGCACAGCTACGACCGCTACCTCCTCGCGGGCGACATCACCGCACTGCCCGCGCTGGCCCGCTGGCTGGAGGAGTTGCCCGCGACCGCACGGGGCTGGGCGTTCGTCGAAGTCGCCGACGCCACCCAGGAGATCGCCCTGACCGCGCCCGCCGGCGTCGAGGTGCACTGGCTGCACCGCGGCGAGCGCCCGCCTGGCACCGGCGACGCCCTCGCCCGGGCCGTGACCGCGGTGACCGTGCCGCCCGGCGAACGGCTCTACCTGTGGGCCGCGGGCGAGGCCGGCCAGATCAAGCCGCTGCGTCGATGGGCCCGCGACGTCCTCGGCCTGGACCGGGCCGACCACGACGTCACCGGCTACTGGAAGCGGGGCGTCGCCGACTTCGACGAAGACCACTGACCTGGGGCGATCCTGGGTGACTGGGTGACTGGGTGACTGGGTGACTGGGTGGGTGGGCGGCTGGGCAGTTGGCTGGGCTGGCCGGTAGTGGTCCCTTCGTCGGCGCCCCGCGCCGACACACCCCACCGGCCACGGGCACGCCCCCGCCCTGCCGGCACACCCAACCACCCCGCCGCCGTACCCAACCACCCCGGCACGGGCCCCGCCAACACACCCAACAACCGTCCCCTGGCACAGCCCAGAGAAGCCGCCACCTCGCCCCAACAGAAGCCCGCACCCACGACGGCACCGGCGCGCCCGCAGGCCCCGGCACCCCCGGGAACCCCGCCGCGCCCCAAAGCCCAAGCCCCCGGCACCCCCGAACAGCCCGGCACAAAAGCACCCGGGCACCCAAGCATCCGGGCACCCCAAAATCCCCCGAAACGCACACCGAGGAGTACCCCATGTCCCTTCGTAGCACCTCCTGCCTGGCAGGTGCCGTGGCACTCGCCCTGGCCCTGACCGGATGCGGTTCCTCCGACGGCAAGTCGGGCGGTGCGCAGGGCAAGACCCGGGTGTTTGCGGCCGACAACGGCAAGATCACCATCCCGGAGAAGCCGAAGCGCGTGGTGGCCACCGGCTACGCCGTGCCCGCCCTGATCGAAGCCGAAGCGCCGCTGGTGGGCATCTCGTCGTGGAAGCGCGGCGAGCCCCTGATGAACGAGCAGGACCTCGCCACGTACAAGAAACTCCCCAAGATCGCCGGCGAGTTGGCGACCGAGACCAACTACGAGGCCATCGCCGAGGCCAAGCCCGACCTGATCGTCATCGGCGTGCCGGCCCCCGTACTCGGCGACATCGACGTCAAGCGGCTTGAGTCCATCGCCCCGGTGGTGGCGATCGGCCCGACCGTGCCGAACATGTGGCGCAAGCAGTCCCACCAGCAGGCCGACGCCGCCGGCGCGCTCACCAAGTTCGACGCAGTGAAGAAGGCGTACGAGGACAAGGCCGCCGCGCTGGCCGCCAAGTACAAGGCCGTGCTGCCGCAGCTCAAGGCGGGCCACGTCGGCTCCTACGGCGAGGCGGCCAAGGGCACCTTCCAGCGCGAGTTCAGCGACTCCTGGGGCACCAACATCGCCCAGGACCTCGGCGCCACCTACTACGGCCAGGTCAAGAAGAAGGGCCCGGGCTCGCAGTCGGTCAGCGAGTACCCCTCGATCGAAGAACTCCCCGCCTCGCTCCGCGACGCCGACGTCATCACCTACTCCGTGAAGCCCGACGGCAGCCTCCCCGAGTCCGTCAAGTACGTCATGGACTCGAAGCTGTGGAAGACCCTGCCCGCCGTCAAGGCAGGCAAGACCTTCCCGCTCCGCTACACCGAGGCCGCCACCTACGGGCAGGCCGTGAAGACGCTGGACGCGGTCGACACCGCGCTCGCGCCGCTGCTGAAGCGGTGACCGCCGCAGGCCCGGTGCCCGGTGCGAAGACGGAGGCCCGACGGGTGCGGTCACTGCCCCAACTCGGCCTGCTCATCGGCGGGTTGGTCCTCCTGGTGGCCGTCGCCGTCCTCAGCATCGGCATCGGCGCCCGCGCGGTGCCGCCGGCCGAGGTGCTGCGCGCCCTGTTCGCCTACCGCGGCACCGAAGAACACGTGATCGTCCGCGACGTACGGGCGCCCCGCGCGCTGCTCGCCATCGCCGTGGGCGCAGCCCTGGCCGTGGCGGGCGCGCTCATCCAGACGACCGTCCGCAACCCGCTGGCCGAACCCGGCATCCTCGGCGTCACCGCCGGCGCCGGGTTCGCCATCACCCTCGGCGCCGGGCTCGGTCTCGCCGCCGGGCAGGGCGGCCAGTTGGGGTGGGCGATCGTCGGCTCGGTGATCGCGGCACTGCTGGTCGCGGCGGTCGGGCGGGGCTCGCCGCTGCGTCTGGTGCTCACCGGAGTGGCCCTGACCGCGGTGCTGAACGGTGTCGGCCTCGGCCTGCGCCTGACGCACCCGGAGGTCTTCGACGTCTACCGCTTCTGGTCGGTCGGCTCCCTCGCCGCCCGCGAACAGGCGCCGCTGGCCGTCCCGCTGACCGCCATCGGCCTGTCCCTGCTCGGCGCGCTGCTGCTCAGCCGGTCGCTCAACGCCCTGGCGCTCGGCGAGAACGTCGCGCAGACGCTCGGCGCGGGCGTCGGCCGGGTGCGCGGCCTGGCGCTGCTGCTGATCACCGTGCTCAGCGGGGCCGCGACGGCCATCGCCGGGCCGATCCTGTTCGTCGGCCTGATCGTGCCGCACCTGGTGCGCAAGCCCGCCGCCGGTTCGGTGCCCTGGCTGATCCTCTACACCATGGTCCTCGGCCCGATCCTGCTGCTCGTCGCCGACATCGGCTCGCGCGTGCTGCTGCCGACCGGCGAGGTGCCGGTGGCCATCGTGACCGCCTTCCTCGGCGGCCCGATGCTGATCTGGGCCGTCCGCCGCTACGGAGCGGGGTCACTGTGAACGCGTACGACACGCAAGGCGCGCAGCCGCGGCGGCTGCGCGGCGCACGCGGGCCCGGCGCCCTCGGCCTGCGCATCGAGCGCCGCACCCTGGTGCTCGCCGCGGTGATGACCGTGCTGCTGCTCGGCCTGTCCCTGCTCGGCCTGTGTTACGGGGCCTCATGGGCCACCCCGGGCGAGGTGTTCGCCGCGCTGAGCGGGGCGGAGCCCTCCGTCGTGATCTCCGAGTGGCGGCTGCCGCGCGTACTGGCCGGCCTGGTCTTCGGCGCCGCGCTCGGCGTGGCAGGGGCGGTCTTCCAGAACCTCACCCGCAACCCGATGGGCAGCCCCGACGTGATCGGCCTCGACGCCGGCGCGTACACCGGGGCCCTGGTCGCCCTCACCGTGCTGTCCGGCACCTCGGCGCAACTGGCCGTCGGCTCCGTGCTCGGCGGGCTGCTGGTGGCCGCGGTGATCTACGCGCTCTCCTTCGACCGGGGCTTTTCCGGACTGCGCCTGGTCGTCATCGGCATCGCCCTGAACGCGATGATGACCGCGGTCAACTCCTGGATCGTGCTCCGCGCCGACCTGGAGGTGGCGATCGCCGCCGTCGGCTGGAGCGCGGGTTCCCTCAACGGCATCGGCTGGGAGGACGTGGGCATCGCCTTCCCGGTGATCGCCGTGCTGCTGGCCCTGCTGGCCACCCAGGCGCACGCCATGCACCAGGCCGCACTAGGCGACTCCGTCGCCGCCACCACCGGCGTCGGTCTCGCCCGGCTGCGCCTGCTGATGGTGCTGGTCGGCGTCGGCTGCACCGCCACCGTGACCGCCGTCGCCGGGCCCATCGCCTTCATCGCACTGGCCGCACCGCAGATCGGCCGCCGCCTCGCCGGCGCGGCCGGCGTACCGCTGCTGCCGGCCGCCCTGACCGGGGCCGTCCTGCTGCTCGGCGCCGACCTGCTCGCCCAGATGTTGCTGGCGCCAGTCGCGCTCCCCGTCGGCGTGGTGAGCACCGCGATCGGCGGCTGCTATCTGATCTGGCTGCTGACCAAGGAGGTGAGGCGGGCGTGAGCGCACGCCTGACGGCGCGGGACATCACCCTGCGCTACGGAGACCGCACCGTGTCCAGCGGGCTGAGCATCGACGTCCCCGACGCCGCGTTCACCGCCATCGTGGGCCCCAACGGCTGCGGCAAGTCCACCCTGCTGCGCGCCTGCGTCAGGTTGCTCCGCCCGACCGCGGGACGCGTGGAGCTCGACGGGCGCGAGGTCGGCGACTATCCGGCCAAGGCACTGGCCAAGCAACTCGGCTTCCTGCCGCAGGACCCGCAGGCGCCCGAGGACATCAAGGTGCGGCAACTGGTGGGCCGGGGCCGCTTCCCGTACCAGTCGTTCCTGGCCCTGTGGTCGAAGGAGGACGAGACGGCCGTCACCGGTGCGATGGCCGCCGCGGGCGTCACCGACCTCGCCGACCGGTCGGTGCAGGAACTCTCCGGTGGCCAGCGCCAGCGGGTGTGGATGGCCATGGTGCTCGCCCAGCAGACGCCGCACCTGCTGCTCGACGAACCCACGTCCTTCCTGGACATCACCCACCAGTACCAACTCCTCGGCCTGCTGGCCGAACTGCGCGACCAGGGCCGTACGGTCATCGCCGTACTGCACGACATCAACCAGGCGTGCCGGTACGCCGACCACCTCATCGCCATGAAGGACGGCCGGGTGGTCGCCGAGGGCGACCCCACGGACATCGTGGACGCCGAGCTGATCCAGGACGTCTTCGGGCTGCCGAGCGTCATCGTCCCCGACCCGGTGGCGGGCACGCCCATGGTCGTTCCCACCCTGTGAGGAGAGCATCGTGCGCACGGTTGACACCAACGGCTCGGATGACCCGAACGGTCCGGGCGGCCTGAACGGTCGGGACGGCCTGAACGGCCCGGGCGGCCCGGATGACCCGGACGGCTTGAACGAGCCGGGTGGGTCGGATGCCCCCGACGGGTCCCTAGGGCCGGAAGTCCCGGACGGGGCCGGTGGGTTGGAGGCACCACGCGAGCCTGGTGGGTTGGAGAGGCCGGACGGGCCAGGTGGGCCTGAAGTTCCCGACGTAGATGGCGAGTTGGAGATCCCGGACGTACCGGCTGTGCGGGCCACACCGGCCGTGCCCGCGGGCACGGCAGCGGAGACCGCTCCAGCCGCCCCGGCAGCCGGGGCCACACCCGCAGCCGGGACCACCCCGGGCCCGCCGCCGACCGGGCCCGCAACGCCGCCCGCCCGAGTGGACGCCACCCTGTTGCGGATCGCGTTCATCCTGGTGCTCGGCACCTTCATGGCCACGCTCGACGCGACCATCGTCAGCGTCGGCATCGAGACCCTGACGGACGAGTTCGACGCTTCCCTCACCGAGATCCAGTGGGTCACCACCGCCTATCTGCTGGCCGTGGTGGCCGCCGTGCCCGCGTCCGGCTGGCTGGCCGACCGGTACGGCGGTCGGCGCACCTGGCTCGCCGCCGTGGGAGTGTTCCTGCTGGGTTCGGCGCTGTGCGCACTGGCCTGGTCGGCCACCAGCCTCATCGCCTTCCGCGTACTCCAGGGCCTCGGCGGCGGCCTGCTGCCCGCAACCGGCCAGGCGCTCCTGGCCCGCATCGCAGGCCCCACCCGCACCGGCCGGGTGATCAGCATCGTGGCGGTCGTCCCGATGCTGTCGCCCGTGCTCGGCCCGCTGGCCGGCGGCTCGCTGCTGGCCGCGGGCTCCTGGCCGTGGCTCTTCCTGATCAACCTGCCGATCGGGGCGGTCGCCGTACTGCTCGCCCGGCGCTACGTACCCGAGGTGCCGCCCGCGCCGCGGCGCGCGCCGTTCGACCTGCGCGGGGCCGCGCTGCTCTCGCCGGGGCTCGCCGTCTTCGTCTTCGGGCTGACCGAGGTCGCGCACGGGCGTACGCTCCCGGCGACGGTCGGCATCGTGGCCGGGCTCGCCATGCTCGTCGGGTTCACCGTGCACGGGCTGCGCACCCGCGGCACGCCGCTGGTCGACCCGCGCCTGTTCACCCGGCCGCCGTTCGGCGCCGCCGCCCTCGCCCTCCTGGTGCTGGGTGCTTCGGTGTTCGGCACGATGTTCCTGCTCCCGCTGTACTTCCAGACCGGGCGCGGCCTCTCCGCCTGGCAGGCCGGGCTGTTGCTCGCCCCGCAGGGCGTCGGCGCCGCGGCCGGAGCGGTGCTGGTCAACCGCACCATCGACCGGGTGGCGCCCCGCACCCTGGTGGTGGGTGGCATCGGGTTGATCCTGGTGGGCACGTTCCCGTTCACCCAACTCGGCCACCAGCCGTCCGACACGCTGATCGCCGCGGCGCTCGCCGTACGCGGCATCGGCATGGCCATGGTCGGCGCGCCGGTCATGAACATCGTCTACAGCCGCATCGAGCCCACCCAGATACCCCGCGCGGCCGGGGCGCTCAACCTACTGAACACGGTGGGTGGTTCGGTCGGCACCGCGGTGCTGGCCGTGGTGCTGCAAAGCCGTCTCGACGCCCGGGGCGCCGCCGTCGGCTGGGCGTTCGGCGACACCTTCTGGTGGGTCATCGGCTGCTGCCTGCTCGCCGCGGCCGGGGCCACCCGGCTGCCGCACACCCAGGGCAAGCGCAGGTGACCGCCGGCCACTTCGCACGGCCCCGCCCCCATTCGCGGGGCGCATGAGGTGACAGGCGGGGCGCCCGACCGGAAATCCCGGTCGGGCGCCCCCTCGTTAGCAGGTGGGTCAAGCATCCAAGCCTCAGCCTCGGTGGGCGAGGCCCCCCTGGGTGCGGGACCGGGGGTCCCGCGGACGGATCGTCGGACCTTTCTGTTCCGACAGGTCGGGCCGGCTGGACCTGATGGACCCGGTGGGCCCGTTGGTACGGGACGGGTCAGGCCCCTCGGGCCGGCTGGGCACGGGATCGTACGAGGTCAGAAGGCTCGGGGGCCGGAGTCCGTGGCGCGGATCGGGGTGCTGGCGCCGGTCGGCTCCTTGCCCTTGAACACCGTTTCGCACGCGTACGACGTCTGCGCGTTCAGGGGGACCAGCACCACCTCGGGGATGTCGTTGCAGAGCGCGTACTCGATGCTGCCCTTGTAGTTGCCGAAGAGGAGCTTGGCCACACCCTCACGGGTGAGGATGCCCTTCGTCGGAGTCGCCTGGTACTCGACGAGGCTCATCAGGGCCTTGTCGCCGATGGTGACCTGCCAGTCGATGCGCTGGCCCGCGAAGGTGGTGGAACAGGTGACGGTGGTTCCCTTCTTCGACTCGATGCCCTTCGGGCACTGGCCGGTGGTCTTGCCGTCCACGCCGGCCATGTCCAGCGTCCGCTTGCGGAGTTCGTGGGTCAGTTGGTCGGAGAACGGTGCGGTGTCGGGCGGGGCGGGAAGCTCCTGCGGGTCCTTCCCGCGGGGCTGGTCGAGCCGTTGCTTCAGCGCGGGCTTGGCCTGCTCCGACTTCTCGGCCTTCTTGTCCTTCCCGCCGTCGTCGGACCCGCCGCATCCGGTCGTCGCCGCCAGACACAGCAGGGTGACTGCGGCGAAGGCCACCGCCCCCGACCGGCGGAACGGGTGGGTGGGCTGGTTGTTCTGCGCGTGCTTCATGATGCCGTTTCTCTACGGGTTGCCTGATGGGGAACTGGGACAGGGTACGTTCCGGCGGCGCGGCCTCCGCCGCGTGCACGGGCTTCCGGCTCGCGAGGCCGGGTCGCGGGCCAGCCGGCCGTCGGGCGAGTACGGGCGGTCCCGCACCCGGCAGCGGACGCTTCTCCTAAGGTGACTTCGTACGCCAAGCGCCGCCGCCGACCATGACGAGAGGAACAGCGTGGCAACGTCCGGGCCGACCGAGACCACCGGAGCCACCCAGCAGGTTGCGAAAGAGCGGCAGATCACCCTGGCCAGGGCGCTGAACTCGCTGCTGTGGGCGGTGGGCATCCCGGTGGCGATGGTGCTGGGCGCGTTCCTCGCCAAGGTCACCTGGACCTGGCTCGGCGTCGGCGTCATGGTCGTCGTGGGCTTCCTCGTCCCCGCGCTGGTCGGCAGCTTCTGGAACCGGGCCGGGGCCGCAACCCTGGCCACCGTCGCGGTGGCCGCGCTCGGCATCGGGGTGCCGCACGTCCTGCACGAGACCTACGCCAAGCAGTACGGCGACAAGGTCGACGCACTGGTGGTCGACACCGCCAACTACGGCAACTCCGTGCGGGGCAAGGACCGCTACGTCTGCCGGGTGGTGGACACCTCGGGCAAGGTCCAGGACCTGACCCAGTTGGAGAACTGCCACGGCCAGTTCGAGCGGCGCCAACACATCGTCCTGTACAAGGACCCGCACGGTTTCTTCGCCCCGTGGGCCGAGGCCACCGACGGCCGCGGCTTCGACCCGATCGGCGTGCCGGTGGCGATCGGCCTGTTCGTCGCCACCTTCGGGACGGTGCTCTACGGAGGGTTGCGGCGGCGCTGAGCCCGCGCCGAACCGACGGTGAAGCAGGCTGTGACGAGGGGCAACCGGCCACCCGTAAACGATTGGCACGTGCACGGACACCCTGCGAACATCTGCGGATGCACGTACTCGCCGACGACCTCGGCCACCTCTCGTACACCGTCGCCGGCGACGGGCCGCCCGTCGTGCTCGTGCACGCGGGCGTCGCCGATCACCGCATGTGGGACGCGGTGGCGCCGGCCCTCGCGGAACGGCACACCGTCATCACGTACGACCTGCGCGGATTCGGCCAGTCCGGGCCACCGAGCGGCGCCTTTAGCGAGACGGACGACCTGCGCCGCCTCCTGGACCACATCGGCCACGAACGGGTCCGGCTGGTGGGTGCGTCCTGGGGCGGTCGGGTGGCCGTGGACTTCACCCTGACCCACCCGGGCCGGGTGCACTCGCTGGCCCTGTTCGCCCCGCCGTGGCCCGGATACGACTGGTCCGCGGAGATGGTCGCCTACGACGCGGCCGAGACGGAGGCGCTGGCCGCGGGCGAGCTGGACGCCGCCGTCCGGATTAACCTGGACATGTGGCTGCGCGGGCCCGCTCGTGGCTGGGACGAGGTCGCCCCGGGCCTGGTCGAAGCGGTCCGCGGCCCGCTGCGGACCTCGCTGGTCAACCAGCCGGCGCTGGAGGCACACGGGCAGGACGGCGCCGACGGGGACGTCGCCACCATCGCCGTACCCACCCTGGTGGGGATCGGCGGGCTCGACGTCGCCGACTTCCAGGACATCGGCCGCCGGTACGCCGCCCGGATTCCCGGCGCCACCCTGGTCGAGTTCGCCAGCGCGGGCCACCTCATCCCGCTGGAGGCACCCACCGAACTCCTCGCGGAACTCGGCCCGTTCCTTGCCCGCTAACTGCGGAAGATCATCGCTGGCCTACCCGGGCACACCCACGACCAGCGGCAGTCCCATGGCCCCACCCTGCTGGTGCCGGGGCGTGGGGTATGCACGGGACGGGGGCCAGGAGGAGCGGGGTGTGCACAGGGTGGCTTGTCGGGGTGTGCTGAGGGCGGGAGTCAGGGTGTGATGGGGGCCGAGGAACGGGAGTGGGGCCGCCAGGTCGGCGGCCGGCGCGCCGTGGCGGGCGCCGCACCGGCACGCCGGGTCACACCGGGGCGATTGCCGCGCGGCGCGACCCGGCGTGCCGGGGACGTACGGGCACCCAGCCGCCGACGCATGGGCGTTCCGGTACGGGCCGGCGGCCAGAACGCCGGGCGTCAGGTGTTGGTGGCGTCGGCGGGGACGCCGTCGGGCAGGGCCGCTGCGGCGCCGGAGCCGGCTGCCTGGTCGGGGCAGGTGACACCGAGGGTGTAGGCGGTCATGGAGATGGAGCCGTAGGTGTAGCCGTCGATGAGGACGTCGGCGCTCTGCCCGGAAGCCGCTGCGAGCCCGGAGAGGTAGAGCAGCGGGATGAAGTGGTCGGGGGTGGGGGCAGCGGCGGCGAAGTCCGGGTGGTGCTGGAGGCTGAGGCTGTCACCTGGCTCGTCGCGCATGAGCTGCCGGGCGCTGTCGTCGAACCGCTCCGCCCACGCGAAACCGCTCTCGGGCCGGCCCCAGTCGATGCCTCCGAGGTTGTGGACAACGTTGCCGCTCCCGATGACCAGGACTCCGGAGTTACGCAGCGCGGCCAGCTTGGTGCCGAGTTCGAAGTGGTATTCCAGCGGCTTGCTGGCGTCGATGCTGAGCTGGACGACGGGGATGTCAGCGGCGGGGAAGGCGTGCACGAGCACGGACCAGGTGCCGTGGTCCAGGCCCCAACTCTCGACGTCGGCACCCACCCAGGTCGGCTTGACCGCGTCGCTGACCTCCTCCACCAGCCCCGGCAACCCGGGGGCGGGGTACTGGACGTCGAAGAGTTGCTGGGGGAACCCGTAGAAGTCGTGGATGGTGCGCGGCCGGGGCATCACGGTGACCGCGCTGGCGTGGATGTACCAGTGGGCGGAGACCACCAGGATGGCGCGCGGACGCGGAACGGCCCGGCCGAAGGCCGCCCAGGCGGCGGTGTAGCGGTTGGCGTCGATGGCGTTCATCGGGCTGCCGTGGCCGAGGAACGCGGCCGGCATCAGATCGGGGGCGCTGGGGGCCGTCATGGGCATCTCCTGTCGGGTCGAAACGGTCGGCGCCTGACGGGAAACGGCCAGGCCGGAGCGACCTTCCCGGACGTGTGCGCGTCCACTCACCTGACCAGCCGTGAGCAGTGGATCGGTCCCATTCACCCTATATCGAGCCTGCTGGGCGGGGTGGGGAGCACCCACGGTGTGGGGGCTGGAGGGGCGCCGGTCGGGTGAGCGGCCACCCGGGGTCCAGGGGTGCGCGGGGTGCGCGGGGTGCGCACCCGAAGGGTGTGCACGGGTGGCTCGCTCTCAGGTGTACGCGGGTGCGCACGCCGCGGGATTCGTACTCGTGCAGCGGCCGTGACCGGCGCTTCCACGGCGGTGCCTAGCTCGGGGGCATGCCCGCCGACGCGTCTTCCATCGTGCCGCGCAGCAGGGCGAGGGTCGACGCCAACTGCTCCAGGGAGCCGGCCGTCAGCGGACCGGCGAGCCAGTGACGCAGCCCGTCGTCGAACGTGGGTGTGGCAGCCGCGAGCAGCGCGCTGCCGGCGGGGGTGAGCTCCAGCAGGGACGAGCGGCGGTTGCTGGGGTTGGGGCGCCTGACCACCCAGCCTGCGGTCTCCAGCCGGTCCACCGCCTTGCTGGTCGCCCCGACGGTGATGGCGGCCTCCTCGGCCAGGTCGTTGACCCGGCAGCCGTCCCGGCCGTCGATGATGCGCAGAAACTCGAACTGGCCCATCGTCAGGCCGTGTTCGGCGCGCAGTCGTTCGCCGACCGCGTTGTAGAGCCTGGTCTCGTAACGGACGAGATCCATGAATGCCTGCGTGAGGTCGGTCACACTCTGCTCCAGTTTCGTGGGAATGTTATTCCTGTGAATATAGTTCCTGGTGAGGAACGCACTTCACCTGGAGGATCGCATGAGTACGGCACAGCGCGCGACGGTCGACGCCCTGATGCGGCAGGCCCCCCTTGACGGCAGCCTCCCGCCCGAGCGGCTGCGCGCGGACTTCGAGGCGCAGATGGCCACGGACCCGAACCCGGCCGGAGTGCGCGTCAGACCCTCCGCGCTGGGTGGGCGGCCAGCCCTGACCGTCGAGCCCGACGGCGCCCCCGTCGCCGGGACGATCCTCTACTTCCACGGCGGCGGCTGGGTCTTCGGCTCGCCCGCCACGGCCCTGCGCCTCACCGCCGCTCTGGTCCGCCGCACCGGCATCCGCGCGGTCTCGGTCGACTACCGGCTCGCCCCCGAACACCCCTACCCCGCGGCCGTTGATGACGGCCTCGCCGCCTACCGCGACCTGCTGGAACAAGGCGTCGCGCCCGAGCACATCGTCCTCGCGGGGGAGTCGGCCGGCGGCGGCCTGGCCCTCACCACCCTGCTCACCGCGCGCGATGCCGGCCTGCCGTTGCCGGCCGCCGCGGTCGCCCTCTCGCCGGGCCTGGACGCCACCTTCTCGGGCGAGAGCATGACCACCAAGCACGACGCCGACCCGCTCTTCACCCGAGCCGAACTGGTCACCCTGGTCGCCCACTACCTCGCGGGGCAGGACCCCGACCAGCCGCTGCTCAGTCCGGCCCGCCGCGCGGAGCTGGCCGGGCTGCCCCCGCTGCTGCTCCAGGTCGGCTCCAACGAGGTCCTGCTCGACGACGCCACCCGGTTCGCCGTGCGGGCCGCCGCGGCAGGTGTCGACGTCCAACTCGACGTCACCGCGGACGTCCCGCACGTCTTCCAGACCTTCGAGGGCCAACTGGAGGAGGCCGACGCGGCCCTGGACCGTGCCGCCGCCTTCATCACCGCCGCCCTGGCCCGCGCCTGAACCACGGGGCCACAGCCGTCCCGCGGGCTGGCCCCGCCGTGGGCCGCTCACTTGCGTTGGAAGAACTCCACCTCCGCCAGGGCGAGGTGTCGGCCCGCCGTCAACCCGGCCGGGTTGGTGAGGGTGAGGCGGACGGTCGTGACGTTGCTGATGCCCATCGGCATCGACTGCGGACCCGCCTTGTCGTTCAGGGTGAGGGTCTTGCGGACCACCTCGCCGTCCCGGGTCGTCGCCGCCAGTTCCATGCGCAGTGCGCGGCCCTGGCGGGCGTACTCCTCGGCCGAGTTCGCGGCGCCGTTGGTGATGATCAGCTCGTACAGCCGGAACGGCTTGGCGAAGGTGTACGTGATGCTGGCGCCGGCGGCGGGCGTGCCCCAGTAGCGGTTGCGCAGCCCGTCCGTCGTGTTGCCCGCCGGGTGGCCGGGGAGCTGTGCGGTCGCCGACGTGTGTTGGGGGCTCAGCGGCTTGGGCTTGCCCAACTTGTCGCGGGTGTCCTCGATCAGGTGACGCCCGGCCGGCAGCAGGAGATAGCCGCCGACGCACAGTGCCGCGACGACGGTCAGCGTCACCAACAGCCGCACCAGCCGCCCCGAACGCGCCCGGCCACGCCGGCGCAGCGGCCACAGCGTCCGCCACCAGGGGAGCGGGGCCGGGGCGGCGGCCCGGGCCAGCGGCGCCGCGCACCGGCTGCAGAACCTGCGGTGCGGTGGGTTGGGTGTGCCACAGGCCGGGCAGGGTGTGCCGGTCGCGGGCAAGTCGGCCGTGATCGGGCGCACCGTGGGGCGGGGCGCGACCGCCTTGCCGGGCTTGACCGGCCGCGGGGCGTCGTCATCGGGCCCGGCCGCGGGCGCGGGCCGCACCGGTGCCGGCGGCTCCACCGGACGTGGCGTACGCGCGGGTGGCTGTGCAGGGGGCTGTGCGGGGGCGGGTGTGCGGCCGGTGGGGTGTGGCCCGTCCGCGGCACGTGCGCTGGTCTCCGGCGGTGTGGCGGGTGAGGGTGCGGTGGACGGGTGTGCCGGTGGGGTGGCTGGGGCCGTGGGGGCGGCCGGGGCTGCCTGCGGCCTTCGTGGCGGGTCCGTGCGTGCGGTCGGGCGGCCCCGCGGCGCGTCCGGGCCGGTCGATCCGGCAGGCCCAGCCGGCCCGGTCGCGTTCGGCGTAGGCCCGGCCGGGTCCGGGGCGGGGCGGCCGGGGGCCGCGGGCGCAGTGGGAGCAGTGGACGGCGCGGGTGGTGCGGCGGGCGAGGTGGTCGGCATGGCCGGAGTGGCCGCGTTGCCCTCCGGGGTTGCGGGGCCCGCGGGGTGGGCCTGACCCGGCGGGGCGTCCGCGCTCGGGTGGGGACTTGGGCGGGGTGTCGTACGGTCCGCGGTGCTGGCCGCGTTCGGCCAGCCGTCGACGTTCGGCCCGCTGGGCGCGTTCGCCCCGCTCGCGGAACTCGCCGTGCCCGCAGTGCCGGTTGCGCCCGCCGCGCGGCCCGTACTGGCCGTACCGCCCGCGCCACCCGCCTCGGCCGTACCTGGCGCACCGCCCCCACTGGCCGCACCGCTCGCGCCAGCCACGCTGCCCGTACCGCCGGCGCCACCCGCGCCACTGGTACCACCCGGGTCAGCCCGGCCGCTCGCGCCAGCCGTACCTGTCGTCCCGGTCGTCGTCGACCACCCCAGGTAGTTGCCGCAGTTGCCGCAGAAGTCCTCGTCCGTCTCGTTGGGGGACCCGCAGGCCGGGCACGCGCGCCTCACGTTGAGCCTCCCTCGTCCGTCGGTGGCCCGGGCAGGACCGCCACGCGGCACCGTGTGTGGACCGGGCACAGAGCCCGTACGAGTTCTTCGACGCGCTCCACGTCGACCGTCGCCGCCTCCAACGGCCACACCCGGACCACGACCTCGGCGGCCGGTGGCGGCGGCAGCTCCGACTGCGCCGTGCGCGACCAGACCGCGGCGCCGTCGCCCCGTACGTCCGCGCCCACCCCGAGGACCAGGCGCAGCGCCTCCGTGAGACCCCGTCGGGTGCCCCGGCTGCGGTGCAGTTCCAGGGCCCGCATCGTCGCCTCGCGGCGCAGTTCCAGCGGCCACCGCGGGTCGTCGTCCCAGCCGATCCAGGACGCCAGCCACCCCAGGAAGTCGGCCGGGGTCAGCCGGGGGTCGAAGTAGGCGGGCAGGTTGTCGAGCGTGGCGAGCACGGGCGCCAACACCGTGTCGAGGCCGGCGGTGAACCGCTGGGCCAGGTCGTCTTCGGCGTACAGGGCGGGCAGGTGCGCCCCGATCGGATGCCGGCTGCGCAGGCCGGGCACGGCGGCGCGGGTCACGGCCGGTCCTGTGGCGCGGCGCCGGTCACGACCACCTGGTGCCGGTAGGAGAAGACCAGCGCGCCCGGCCCGATGTCGATGCGGTCGACGGGGGAGCCGCGCCGGCCCGTGATCGGATCGGCCGCGAACATCCGGATCTCCTCCACCAGGACGTCTCCCACGGCACGTTGGACGACGCCGAACACCTCGCCGTACTGCACCGGCCGCCCGAACGGCCAGCCGTCGCCCGCCGGGCCGCCGTGCAACGGATTGAGGTAGCGGAACAGGGCGGCGAGCGCGGCGTCGCGCACCGCGTCGGGCGCGTCGCCGGTACGGGCCGACAGCCGGGCCACCACGGTGACGCCCTGGTAGACCGGCGGTTCGACCACCAGACGGGTACCGATCAGGCGCGCTTCGTCCAGCGCCCCCGTCACCGCCCGCAGGACCTGGTCGCTCGGGACGAGTTGCTCGAAGCGGAGCAGGTCACCCTCGTCGGCGACCGCGTCCGGCACCACGAGCACCCGGACCGCGCCCGGCTCGTCGGCCGCCGGCAGGCACCGTACCCGGCGCAGCGACGGCGCCGCCTGCCGGGCGATGATCTCGTGGTCGTCAGCGGTCACCGCACGCCCCTGGGTGCGCAGCGCCCGCGGCGCGCGGAGCCGGGCGTCCGCGACGGTCTCCCCGGCGACCCCGCCGCGCGCCGCCTCGCGGTTGCCGACCTCGGCCACGTACGGCACCGAACTGCGCAGCACGTTGATGGCGCCCCGGGCGACGTTGCCCTGCGGGCCGCCGCCGGTGCGGTAGCTCGCCACCCGGATGTGCGCGCCCTTGGGCGGTACGGCGCCACAGGCGCGCAGCGTGCCGTCGGCCTCGCGCAGCGCGGGGGCGAAGGTGAACCTGCCGGTGGTGGCGTCCACCTGCACGTGCCGGTCGGCCGGCCCCGAGCGGCCGAAGTCCTCGACCACCTGCCAGGGCTGCCAGCCGTCGGCCGATGACACCTCCACCACCGGCGGCGGCCCGTCCAACAGCACCGGTGGGCGGTCCAGCCGGAAGGACTGCCCCGCGACCCCTTCCGAGGTGCCCAGCGGGGCGTCGGTCACCGTCTCGGCGTGCTCCACCGTCATGGTGCCCCCGATCGTGAACACGGCCGCCTCCCGCACCGTGGGCGACACCGAGTAGAAGGGCTGGCCGGGTTCGGGCTCCACGACCCGGCAGCGCAGCCAGCCGCCCCGCACCCCGCCGACCACCGAGGCGGTGTGCCCCGCCGGTACGTACACGATGACCTCGCCCGGCCGGTTCAGGCCGCCCGTGGTGTCCGTGCCGGTCTCGCAGCGCTGCCAGCGACCGCCGTCCCACGCCTCCCACGCCAGCGGCGGCTGCCGCGGGTCGACGCCCACGCCCTCCACGCGGCTGTCCAGGCGCACCGCCACCACGCACCGCGGCACCGCCGTCGGCAGCCCGAACAACAGCGCGTCGCCCGGCTCGGGCGCCGCCTGGAAGCAGGGCACGTCCAGCGCCTCGGCCAGCGCCGCGGTCCGGTCCGTCTGCTCGCCGGTGCGCTCCACGGTCACCAGGCGGGTCAACTCGCTCGGGACGATGCGGAGTTGCTCCGTGGTGGCGAAGACCACGGCCTCCTCCGTCTCGCCGGCCGCGGTCGTCACCTCGGTGCCGGCGGCCAGCACCACCGTCTCCGGCTGCGGAGCGGACAGCCAGAAGTCGACCTCGGCGCTGGCGGCCCCGGGCGGGAACAGCCGGATGTCCAACAGGTCGAGGAAGGCCAGGTAGTTCTTCTCCGGCACCCGGTTCAGCCGGTAGAGCAACTGGTCCACGAGGTAGGCGAAGGTTTCGATCAGGGTGACGCCGGGGTCGGAGACGTTGTGGTCGGTCCACTCGGGCGCGCGCTGCTGCACGTACCGCTTGGCCTCGTCGACCAGTTGCTGGAAGCGCCGGTCGTCCAGGTTGGGAGAAGGCAGGGCCATCAGCTCGGGACCGTTTCCTCGGCGCCTTCGGCGGCGCCCTCGTCGGAGGGGATGGTGTAGAAGGGGAAGACCAGGTTGCGCCGGTCGTTGGTGGTGCGCACCGTGTAGTGCACGTCGATGTAGAGCGTGCCGGCCTGCACCGAGTCGAAGGCCACGCGCACCTCGCTCACCGTGATCCGCGGCTCCCACCGCTCCAGCGCCTCGCGCACCTGCCCGGCGATCCGGCCGGCGGTGGCCCCGTCACCGGGGGCGAACACGTAGTCGTGGATGCCACAGCCGAACTCCGGCCGCATCGGGCGTTCGCCCGGCGCCGTGCCCAGGACGAGCCGGATGGCCTCCTCGATCTCCCGCTCCCGCTCGACCAGGGCGATGCCCCCGGTCGCGCCGACCCGCAGCGGGAAGGCCCAGCCACGGCCGATGAACGCGTCACTCACAGCGCCCCACCGATCTGCACGTTCACCGCGCCCATCAACACCTGCGCGCCGCACGCCGTGGTGTCGCCCATCCGCGCGGCGGGCAGCCCGCCGATCAGGACCAGGCCGCCGGCAGCCGCCGCCGGCGACGGCAGGACGACGTTGCCCGGGCCCAGGGCCGCATGCGGCAGGAGCGGGCACACGTGCAGGCTGCCCACGACCGCGGCCGGCTGGCCGCCGATCAGGACGCTGGCCACCGCCGCGGCGGCCGGGGGCGGCGGTGCGGTGATCCGACCGCCGTGGTTGGTGGGATCGCCGATGCGGGCTGCGGCAGGCATCTGGGACTCCTTGGGTGGGAGGGTACGGGGACCTTCAGTTGATCCGGATGAGCTTCGCCTTGAGCACGCCGAGCAACCCGCCGTCGACGGTGACCTGCGTCTTTCCCGACACGCCGACCCGGGCGCCGTCGATGGAGACGCCCGTGGTGCCCTGGATGTCCACGGTGCGGCCCTTGACGGTCACCGACCCCTGCCCGGCGTCCAGCGTGATGCTCCGCCGGTCCAGGACCAGGGAGGTCGCGACCCGCCGCCGCCCCGCGTACACGGTCACCTCGATCCGCTTGCGGCGGTCGTCCACGCGCACCTCAAGCCGGTCGTCGCCGGTCACCAACCGCAGCCCCGAGGGGCCGGGCGCCGGCGCGTCGAGCAACTCCACCCGGTGCCCCGAACGCGAGGCCACCGAACGCCGGTTGACCTTCCCGCTGGTCCGGTCGATCAGCGGTACGTCGTGCGGCGACGGCTTGTCCACGCCGTTGTACAGCCCGCCGATGACGTACGGGCAGTCCAACAGCCCCTGCTCGAAACCGACCAGCACCTCGTCGTTGACCTCGGGGCTGAACACGCCGCCCCCGCCCTTGCCGCCCCACTGCACGGTGCGCACCCAGTCCGTCACGTACGTGCCGTCCAGCCAGGGGAACGTCAGGCGCACCGCGCCCCGCTCGGACCGGTTGGGTTCGCGGACGTCGGTGACCACGCCGATGGCCAGGCCCGGCATGCGCGGCCCGCGCGCGGGTGCGTTGGCGCCGGTCACCAGACCGGTCACGGAACGGTCCGGGCTGGCGCTCACCCACAGGGTGGTCCGGTAGCCGCCGTGCGGTTCGAGCACGTGCTGCACCGCGGTCGCCGTGTAGCGGCCGGAGAACGCCTGGCCCACGTTGCCCAGCGCGACCGGCTTGCCCGCCCGCAGCGCCGGGTTGCCCACCACCACCGCCTCCAACTCCGCGAAGCCCGCGCCGATCTGCTCAGCCGTGGCCCGGGCGACCGCCGTCGCCTCCGCCTGTGTGCGGTAGGGCGTGTCGGCGACGGTGACCTGCGCGGGCTTGCCGAACTTGGCGCCGCCCGGCGGCTTGAGACCCGGCGCCACCGCATCGCTGACCACCGAAGGCTGCTCGGCGACCAACGGCCGCTTGGTGGTGGTGTTCCAGCCGCGCACCTGCACCTTCGCCGCCGCGTCGGCGACCGAGAGCCCGGCGCGCAGCGCCAGCAGGTTGCTCCCGAACTGGAGCACCAGCGGGTTGGTCGCAGCCGAGGTGGACGGCGCGGGCGCGCCGGACGCCTTCAGCGGCCGGGTGAACTGGAGCAACCCCTTGTCGTCCACCCGCACCTGCGCACCGCTCTCGCCCGCCAGGTACTGGAGGAAGTCCCAGTCGGAGACGTTGGCCTGCGACACGTGCTGGTGGGTGATGGCGGGCGCCTGCACCTTCCCGCAGGCCAGGCCGGCACCGGCGGCGACCTTGCGGACGATCGCCGCGGTCGTCATGTTCCGGTACGCCACCACCTTGCGGCCCCGCTGGAGCCGGTGGGCCTTGGAGTAGGCGCGCAGCACGGTGAAGGCCCCGGTGCCGTCCTGGTCGAGCTCCAGGGCGGTGACCTCGCCACTGAACAAAAGTTCACGCGCCTGGTTCTGGGCGGTCACCACCGACACCCGCAGCGGGGAGCCGATGGTGATGCCGGTCGCGGTCAGGAATTCGTGCCCCTCGTCGCGGTAGCTGAGCGTCGCCGTGTCGGGCAGGCCCACGTTCTCGTCGACGACGCAGCTCACCAGGCGCTCGGCCCAGTCCCTCGGCACCTCGGCGGGCGCCTCCACGATCGGGTCGGCCGTGAACGACCGGCCGCCGTGCGACTCGGCCGAGTTCACGACGCCTCCTCACCGGCCGCGGCGCGCGCGGCCGGCACCACGACCTGACTGCCCGGCAGCAGCGCGAGCGGGTCGTCGATGTCGTTGGCCTCCGCGATGACCCGCCAGGCCGTCGCGTCGCCGTACTCGCGCCAGGCCAGCATCGCCAGGCTGTCACCCGCCACCACCGTGTGCGTCGTACGGGCGGTGCGCGCGCCGGAGGTGGGGTTCTGGCCCGGCGGGTCGGTGCTCGCCTCCTCGATGGAGAGCGAACAAGTAGCGCGCAGCGGCGTCCCGTTGACGTCGAAGAGGGTGTACGAGACCGACAGGTTCGACAGCACCCCGTCGAAGGAGGTGGTGCGCGCCGTACCCCACTCGAAGCGCACCCACGGGCTCGCGGGCTTCTTGCGACCCAGGCTCTTCGGGGTCGGCACGCACGCCTTCATCAGCGTCTCCACGGCCCGCTCCACCGAGTCGTCGTGCTTGGCCGTCGCGTCGAGGAAGACGTCCAGGCTCAGGGTGCGCGGCCCGCTGCCGACGAACTCGGGCATCGCCGACTGGCCCGCCATCCGCGAGGGGGAGCGCCGCCACTCCGTGGTCTTGCCCAGTTGCAGCGTGCCGGGGTTGAACTGGAGGTTGAGCCGTGCGATCACCCCGCCGGGCTTGGCCCCGACGGCCGTCGGCGGCTCCTTGAGCGTGAGCTGGGCCCTGGCCCGGCTGGCACGGACCGCTGGGGACATGCTGTGCCTTCCTGTTGCGCGGCGGGTGCGCTCGCTGGTGGTGTTGGCTTGCTGCTTGCTGCTTGCTGCTTGCTGAGTGGCTGGTGTCGCTGGTGGGTGGGTTGCTGGCCTGGTCCGGCCTGATCTGGTCCCGGCTGGCCTGGCCTGGCCTGGTCTCGATTGACGGGTGGCCGGTGGGTGGCGGAGTGGCTGGGGGTGGTGGCCGATGGGTGTTGTGGGTGGGGAGTTGACTGGGTGGGCGCCGGTGGGCGTCGAGGGTGGTTGGTTGGGTGGAGGCCGGCGGGTGGCTGGTGTGCCGGGCTCGGCGGAGGTTGGTCGTGGGCGGGGGTGGGGCGCGGGGGATCGGCTCAGTCGGGTGACAGGCCCTGGTGGGCGATCTCCAGTGTTTCGACCGCGGGTTGCGAGCTGCTCGGGTCGAACGACGGCCCCTGCCACCGCACGGGCACGATGCCGAACACCTGCCAACTGATGATCTTCGTCAGGTCGGGTCGGAGCGCCACGATCTCGCCGTCCTTGGCCTCGACGCGGCGCAGCGTCTCGTCGAGCCAGCGGCCGATCTTCGCCGTGTCGGCGGTGACGGGCCGGGTGAGGGTGATGTTGGACCAGCTCACCCGGCCGGGCAACTGCCAGGTGAAGCCGTTGTTGCCGCCCTCGGAGTAGCGTTCCATCTCGACCTCGGCTCCCATGCCCGAGCAGGTGTGGAAGGCGCCGAGGTCATTGCCGCCGATGGCCAGGCGGAAGAAGACGCTCGTCGCGAAGATGCTGTCCGTCATAGGTCCCTCGGTCCCGTCCTCGTCCCGCTTGGTTCGCCGTTGCTTGGTGGCTGTTCTCCGCTGCCTGCTGCTCGCTGGTTGACCGCTGACCGCTGACCGCTGACCGCTGACGGCTGTTGGCTGGTGCCCGGATCCGGATCCTTGCCTTCGGCTGTGCCCACGGTCACCCGGTGGTCCGCGTGCGGGTGCCAGCTCCGCCGGCCCGTCGCGTCCGCGGGGAGGCGGCTCCTCGGCGGCACCCGCTGCTCAGCGGCGCCCGTCGAAGGGCCGGCCCGACCGCTCGCGGCCCCGCCGTAACTCCGCGCGCAACAGTCGCGACACAGGGTCCAGCAGCCGCCTGGCCAACTCGTCCAGGTCGGTCCCCGGTGGCTGGGCGGGCTGGCCGCGCGCGGTGCCGGTACCCTGCGCCGCGGCGGGCTCCTGACGGGGCGCAGGAACCTCGCTGGCGGCGGCGCCCGGGCCGGGCCCACCCTGCGGCGCGCCGTCCGGGGCGCGCTGCACGGC
>NZ_JBLIWA010000045.1:0-40340 GCF_047525675.1 Streptomyces sp. 796.1
GGCCCGCGCCGCCGGTCGGGCCCGCCGAGGCGTACCCGGCGACCCCCGCCGCCACGCCCGCCGCGACGTGCACGGCGGTGTCGGGCGCGGGCCGCGCGGCGGGGGGAGCCGCCGGCGGGGGCACGGCGGTTCCCGGTGCCGGGCGTGCTGCGGGCGCGCCCGGGCCCGGGGTCATACCGGCCGCGGTGACGCTGGTGCCACACGCGCCGCAGAAGTTGTCCTCCGAGTCAAGCGGCTCCGCACAGCTCGGGCAGGCTGACAGCCGAGGCTTCTGCGACATCGATCACACCCACGTCCTGGGGCGGAGGCGGTTGGCCCGCTCCACCAGTTCGATCCTTTCCTCGCCCCGCTGCGCGAGCCGGGCGAGTACCCGATACGAGCGTTCCAGACCGAAGCGCAGCCCGCGCTCGTCCAGGCGGCTGCCGAGCAGCGAAGGTCGGGTTCCCGCCGCCGCTCCGGGTCCGGCGGCCTGCGGGGTTCCGCTGCCGCTGGAGAGTACCCAGTCCAGCGCGCTGCCGAGCACCTCGGTGTGCAGCCGCTCGCGCCGCACGGCGTCAAGTCCGAAGTCGGCAAGGCGTTCCACCTGCTCGGCGGCGGCTGTCAGCTCGGCGAGTCGCTGCGCGGGCCCGTCACCTCCCGCACCGCTGCCCCCGGGGCTGCTGGATTCCGCGCCGCTGCCACTCGCACCGGCACCCCCCGCGCTGCCGCCCCCGCCCCCCGGGGCGCCGCCCAGCCGCAGCCGGGCCCGCACGGCGGCCACCCGGGCCGCCGTGTAGTGGATCGAGCTCTCCGGCACCGACTCCAGGGCCGCCACCGTCCCGGCCCGGTCGCCGCTGCTGAACCGCACCCGGGCCAGCCCGAACGCGGTGCTCACGAAGCCCGGGTCGGTCGCCCACACGAGGTGGTAGTACGCGGCGGCGTTGTCGAGCTGGCCCAGCACCTCGGCGCACAGGCCGAGCGCCACCTTGGGCGCCGGCTCGCCGGGGAAGGCGTCGTAGACGGCGTCGAAGGAGCGCGCGGCGGTTCCGTGGTCGCCGCTGACCAGCGCCTGGAGCCCGCGGTACCAGACGATCCGCCAGTCGTCCTGGTGGCGTTCCTCCAGCGCGTCCAGCGCCTCGTCCACCGCCAGGTCGCGCCCCCGCTCCAGGTCGACGCGGATCCGGCGCAGCCGCAGCTCGGTCGAGTCGGTGGGGGCCGCGGCGAGCGCGGCGGACAGTTCGGCCGGGGCCGCGGCCAGCAGCGTGGCCAGGAATCCGGCGTTGGCGTCGCCCGGGTCCACGTGCGGCACCGGCAGGGCGAGCACCGCGGCCCGTACGTCCAGCGGCGCCACCGCCCGACCCGCGCCACTCCCCGGCGCACCGCCCGGCGCCGGCCCGCCCGCGGCTCCCGAGCCGGTCCCGCCCGTGCCCGTGGTGGCCGGAGCTGTCCCCGAAAGCGGTACGCCCCCCGGGTGGTGTGAAGGTTGACCGGGCACCGCGACCACCCCACCGCCGGCCCCACCGACGCCACCGGGCCCACCAGCGGAACCACCGGATGCGGCGCCCGTGCCCGCCGCGCGGGCGCGTCGACCGCGTCGTGGCCCGCCGTGCGCGCCGAGCCAGCCCGGCTCCGTCTCCTCCACGAACACCTGGGTGTCCACGGCCCGCACCTCTGGCCCGAAGAACGTGGAGAGCGCCGGCCGGGGCCGGCCCGACTGGAGCGCGACGACCTCCCGCAGCACCCCGGTGAGCTGGTCGGCCATCTCGGCGGCCGAGGCGAACCGCCGCGCCGGGTCCGGGTGGGTGGCCCGCATCAGCAGCCGGTGGAACGACTCGTACCGGCGGAAGACCTCGATGTGGGCCGGCGGCGGGAGGCTGTCGGCGAAGACGGTGGTGTACCCCTGGAAGTCGAAGGTCAGCACCGCCAGCGTGCGGGCCACCGTGTACAGGTCCGACGCCACCGAAGGGCCGACCTCGGCCACCTCGGGCGCCTGGTAGCCGACCGTCCCGTAGATCGGGCTGTCGTCGTCGTCCATCCGCCGGACCGCGCCCATGTCGATCAGTTTGAGCTGGTCGTCCTGTTGGATAGCGTTGTCGATCTTGAAGTCGCAGTACAGCAGGTTGCGGCTGTGCAGGTGGCCGAGGGCCTCCAGCGCCTCGATGCCGTACGCGCACGCCTGCTCGACCGGCAGCGGAACGCGGCGCCCGTCCGGCTCGCGCCGCTCGTTGGCCAGGTCCTTGAGCGACTTGCCGCCGACGTACTCCATGACGATGTAGCCGTCGCGGCTGCCGGTGCGCGGGTCGAGGTGTTCGACGAAGTTGTAGATCCGCACGATGTTGGCGTGCTCGATCTCGGCGAGGAACCGCCGCTCGGCCAGCGCCACCGCGAGCGCGTCCTCGTCCCCGGTGTCGAGCAGGCCCTTCAGCACCACCCAGCGGTCCGATACGGCCCGGTCGACGGCCAGGTAGATCCAGCCGAGCCCGCCGTGCGCGAGACAGCCCACCACCTCGTACTGGTCGCGCACCAGATCGCCGCGCCGCAACTTCGGGACGAAGGAGTACGGGTGCCCGCACTTGGTGCAGAACCCCTCGGTGCGGCCCGACTGGGCACCCCGGGAGCGGCCCACCGGCGCGCCGCACTCCGAACGGCTACAGAACCGCTTGCGCTCGGGCACCTCGGGATCGTCGAGCACCGCCCGGTAGGGCTCGGGGCGCGGCACCTGCGGCACCGCCACCAGCCCCGCGCCCAGCCGCCCGCGCCCCGAGCCGGCCGATCCGGAGGTAGAACCGGACGTCGACGTGCGGACCGAAACCGGCCGGCCCGATGCGCTCTGCGACAACCGGCCGGAGACCGACCGGTGCGAACCCGATGACGCCGTCGACCCCGCTGACCTCGTCGAACCCGCCGAGGAGCCCGCCGCAGCCGTCGAGCCCGAAGCCGAACCCGAACCCGATGCCGCGTGCGTCGCGGCCGAGCCCGAGGTCCCGGGCGACGCCGCGCCCACGCTCGTCACGCTGGTCGGCGGCGCGCTCAGCAGCCCGCTGGGCGCGACCACGGGCGCCAGCCCACAGGTGTCGCAGTACAGCTCGCCGCCGCCCACGTCCTCGTACGAACCGGCACAGTCCGGCCGTTGACACTCGGTGCTCATGTTCCCCCCGGCCCCCTGGTCTGTCCCGGCCGGGTCGGCGCGTCCCAGCCACCCTCCTGGCCCCCGCCCGCGCGCGGCTGCGGGGCCCGCTCGGACCCGGCGCCCGGATACGGGCCGAGCGCCTCGGCCGCCGCCTGCTGGTAGCGGAACACGGCCTGCTCGGCGGCGCGCAGGTCACACGGCGCGCTCCACAACATCCGCCGCGCCGCGTCGTACCGCTCCACCAGCACCGGGTCGTCCACCATCCCGTGCCGACCCACCTTCGCCCGGTACGCGTCCAGCCGGCCGCGCAGCTCCGCGCGCACCGCCAGCGGCGCGGTGACGGCCGTCAGCGACTCCCTGGCCCGGTGCAACTCCTCCTCCGCCCGCTGCTCCAGGCTCTCCAGGAGCGGCGAGAGCCGGTGCCACTGGGAGCGCCTGCGGTAGTCGGCGGCGAGCGCGAGCTGTTCGTGCAGCACCGTGGAGGGGCCGCTCACCGCGGGCACGTCGGACGCGGCGATCTTCGCCAGCACCTCGCCGCGCGCCTCCCGCGCCTCGGTGAGCGTGCGGTCGGCGCGCGAGAGCACGTCGCGCAGCAGCATCAGCCGCCGCTCGGCGTCCTGGCGCACCCCGAGCACCGCCTCGATCTCCCGGCGCACGTCCTCCAAGGCCCGCGCCGCCCGGTCGTACCGCTCGGTGTCGGGCCGCCCACCACCGGGCGCCGAACTCGGCGAGGCCCCGGTCCAGAAGGCCAGCGGATCACTGATCACCTCGGCGCGCAGCAGGGTGAGTTCGGTGGTGATCTCGTCCAGGTCGTCGCCCGACGGGTGCTCGCCGGGGCGCACGCCCACCGAGTGCGCGAGCGAACGGGTGCGCTGCAACTCGGCCGCCAGCATGTCGATCCTGGCGGGCAACGCCGACCAGACCGTGTCCGCGGTGACCACCACGTCCAGCGCCAGCGCGTACCCCTTGTTCATCCGCTCCACGACGCCGTCCAGGGTGAACCGCTCGCTCAGCCGGGGCGACCCGGACAGCGCCGAGCCCGGCACGGTCACCAGGTCGCCGCGGAGCAGCTCGGTCAGCTCCTTGAGCTCGCCCTGCCCGGGCCAGCGGCGCCGGGTGCGCACCGCGCGGACCTTGCCGAGGACCGCGGTGTACGCGTCGTAGTACGCCCACAGCATGGTGATCGTCTGCTCGGCGGTGGCCCAGCGCGCCTTGGTGGTGCCGGTGAGCTCCGCTCCTTCCAGGAGTCTGCGCCCGGCGTGGTCCTGGAGCGCCAGCAGCGACGTCTCGATCGCCTCGTGCTCGGCGCCGAGTCGCGCGAGCGCACGGTCCACCTCCTCCCGGTCCATGACCGGGCCCTGGGGCATCCCCGACGAACCGGGGGCGGGTCCCGAGGCCGCCATCGATCACCTCTCCTGTGCGTGCTGGTCAGTCCCGGTAGTCGACCGTGGGCGGCCCTGTGAGTCCCGGGAGCTGCTTCTGGAGCCAATGCTGGTACTTCTGCATCCAGAGGCTGCGCTCGCCGCCCCTGCGGTAATCCTCCAGCACCTTGTTGACGGTCCGCACCAGGTCCGTGTCTTCCTTGTTGACCGCCACGCCGTAGTACTCGGGCTCCTCGCTCATCTGCTCGTCGACCAGCTTCAGGGTGGGGTCCTGTGCGACCTGGCTGGCGGCCAGCGCGCCGTCGGTGAGGATCGCGTCCACCTCCCCGAGTTGGAGACGCACCAAACAGTCGAGTTGGTTGGGCCGCAGGAACTTTTCCGCGCCCCACGCCTTGTCGCCCTTCTCGGCGCTGTCCAGCACCTCCTCGGCCGTCGTGCCCTTGGCCACGCACACCTTCTTGCCCCGCAGTGACGCATCGGGTGCGACGCCGGAGGAGTCCTCGACCCCCTCCGCCCTCTTCGTCCCATCGGGTATCAACAACTGCTGGTACGTCTCGAAGTACGGGGCGGAGAACGCGACCTCCTCGGCCCGCTCGCAGGTGATCGTCATCGTCCGTACGATCACGTCCACCCTGCGCGTGGCCAGCGCCGTCGTCCGCTGACTCGTGGGGATGGCGATGAAGGTGATGGCCTCCTCGCTGCCGTACACCTCCTTGGCGATCGCCCGGGCGAGATCGATGTCAAAGCCCGCGATCTTGTCCTTCTCGGTCGGGGCGCGATAGCCCCACCTGAAGCTGTTCAGGTCCACCCCGACGCGTAGCTTCTTGTCCGGGCGGTCCCGGAGCCGCCGCATCGCCGGGCCGACCTCGCCGGTCGGGCGCAGGCTCTGCTCCGGGTAGTCACAGCTCGCGGTCGTCGCGGCGCGCGGCGCCGTCCGCTCGGTGGCGGTCCGCGCGGCGCTCGCCGTGCCCTCGCGCCGTCCGTCGCCCCGCCCGTCGAAGGCGGCCGGCAGCAACAGCCCGGCCGCAGCCGCCAGGGCGCAGCCCGCAGCCGACAGCGCCACCGTGCGCCGCCGCCCGCCGCGCCGTGCCGCGCCGCGCGGCGCGCCCTCGCCCTCCGTACGCATCCTCGCCCCCGTCATCGGTACTCCGACAGCCTGCGACCCACCCCGGTCACCGCGCCCGCCGCGCCGAGCAGCGCCAACGCGGCGGCGCCACCCGGCAGGTACGCCACGAAGCCGTCCCCGTCGTCCACGGCCGAACCGAACTCCGCGGCCTCGTGCTCGATCGCCTTCCCCAGCGCCTCGTCCACGTCGGTGTAGGACTTGGTGGTGCTGTCGGGCCCGGCGATGACCCTCTGCACCGCCCTGTCGTACGCGCCCCTGTGGTCCTCCGCACGGGACGTCGTATGGCGCCCCTGCCACTCGTTGACCTTCGCGATCGCGGTCCGCACCGGGTCGCGTCCTGCCTCGTCGTCGGCGCGGGCCTCGGCCCTGCCGAGCAGGCTCTGCGGCGTCGCACCGGATCGCGCCGCGCCCTTCAACTCCTTCATCCGCTCGCGGTATTCGGTCTCGTACGCGTCGGTGGCGTCCGCGTCGTTGCCGTCGCCCTCGGCGGGGGCGGCGTCCGTCTCCGCGCCCTCTTGCGGGGCCACCTCCTGGGCGCCCCGCGCCACCAGCGTCAGGTTCTCGTCGGTCCGCGCCTGGAGCACGGCTATGCGGGCCTGGTTGAGCAGCCGCAGCGACTGCGCGCCCTCCCGGTCCGACGTGCTCAGCGCGGACCGCGCCACGGCGTGCCCGAGCACCAGCCACCCGAGCACCGCGACCGAGGCCACCGTGGCGCCGAGCAGGCCCAGGTTGAAGATCCGGTTGGTGCGCTGGTACGACCGGCGCTGCGCCCACACCAGCGCCGCAACCGCCAGCACGCCCAGCGCCAGCGCCGCCCACGGCCACGCCTTCGCGTCCGCGTAGTCCGCTTCGAGCTGCTCGCTCTGCGCCTCGTACAACAGCTTGGCCGCCGCCAACAACTCGTCCTGCATGACCTCGTTGGCGTACCGCAGATAGGCACCGCCGAGCGGATAGCCGAACCGGTTGTTGGCGCGCGCGGACTCCACCAGGCTCGTGTAGGTGGGGAGGAACTGGTGCAGCCGGTCGAGCTGCTCGCGGCTGGTCGCCGTGGTCCCGCCGGCCGCGGTGACCTCGCTCAGCAGCCTCGACGCGTCCTCGATGTGCGCGGTGTAGTCCGCGCGGGTCGCCTTCGGCTCCGGGCCGTCGGTCAGGAAGCCCTGCGTGACGGCGGCGTTGGCCGACGCCAGCGAACTGTAGAGGTCGGCGGCGTCCTTGCTGAGCGACTGGCTGCGGTGGGCGACCGCGCTGGCGGCGTCCTTGCGCGCGCTGACCTGCCAGGTCGTCAGTGCGCCGAAGGCCAGCAACAACACGGCCAACAGGGCCCCGATCACCCGCAGTCGGCCCGGCTCGGTCACCGCCGCCGCCCGCGCCCGGGCCAGCGCCTCGCGCCAGGCCGGCCGCCGCGGGCCCGGCGCACCGGGCGGCGCGGCAGGGGCGGACGCGGCGGGCGGGCTCGGGCGTGCGCCGGCACCGGCCGGCCCCTCGGGCGCGACCGCTGGCGCGATCACGCCGGTCGGCGGGTGTGACACGAGACCTCCCCCTGGTCGCTGCGGCCCGGCCGCCCGGGCGAACCGGGCTGGCTGACGCCTTGGAGAGCAGTATGGCTGCCCCCACTGACAACCACACCGGTGATGGACGGATCTTGTACGGATGGACGGATCTTGTACGGAAGGTGGACTGGCCACCGGTGTCCGCCCGTTGTGTCCGCCGCCCCCGACCCTCATCACGCGGGCGAGTGGTGTTCGGTTCCCGTTCGGCTGCCCGTCGTACGACCCGGCCCGACCTGCCGCGCAACCGGGGCGGATGTCGGCCCCGCCACCTCGACGTGACACCCTGGGCCGCTCCTGCCGCGCCGGGCCGGGCGCGGCAGGGTGAACGGCGCCGCAGCGGAGCCGGAACGCGAGAGAGCGAGCAAGAACCGAAAGGAACGCGTATGCGCGTTTTCCAGCCACCTTCCGACTTCGGGCCCGGTGCCCTCTTCCTCCGGGAACCGGTGCGTCCCGACGCCGCCGTGTGCCTGCGTCTCTGCGCCCTGCTCGGGCTGCCGTTGGCGGTGTCCGCGGGGCTGGCGCGGCAGGCGGGCCTGGCGGTCGCACTGCCCGGTCTGGTGGTCCTGGGGCTGCTCGTCTTCCCGCTCGCCGCCCGGACGTTGCGCGAGGTGCGCGACGACTACCTGGTGCCGGACGCGGTCGGCCTCGACGCGCGCGGCGTCGTGGTGCGCTGCGCGGGGCGCGGTGGGTTCCGGGTGCCGTGGAGCCGGGTCCGCAGGCTGGACGCGGGCGCCGGCCGGGAGGCGGGCTGGCTGCGGCTGTGGGTGGTGGCGGACGAGGTCGCCGGCGTCGCCCGCCTCCCGCGCCGCCGCCGGACCAGCGAGGGCGCCGCGCTGCTCGTCCGCTTCGGCCCGGGCGTGGACCGGGAAGCGCTCCTGGTCGCGGTGCAGGAGTACGCGCCGCAGAGCATCCGGGTACGGCTCTGACGGGTGAAGGCGGGTGCAGGCGGGTGCAGGCGGGTGAAGGCGGGTGAAGGCGGGTGCAGCCTGGGGGCGCCCGCTGCGGGGCGGCAACGCGCGCGCCCGCGCGGGACGGGGGAGCCCCGGGGCGAGCCGGCGGACAGGCGGGGAGCCCCGACGGGCGCGCGCCCCGGAGCAGCCGGGGCCCCGGACAAGCGGGAGGCCCGGGCGACGCCGACGCCGTGGGGGCGGCGTGCGGCGGGCCCGGGCCTGCGGGGCGGTGCGCGGCTAGTGGCGGGACGACCCGTGCTGGGCCGGCGTGGAGCGGCGCGGCGGCCTGGTGAGGGTGATCTGCCGGACCAACTGGTGGAAGCAGGTCAGCGCGGCGATCGCGGGGAGCGCGGCGACGGCGATGCCGCCCACCGTGCGCGGCGCGTGCGCCACCGAGAGCGCCACCGAGAACGCGCTGAACAGCACCACGGTCGCCCAGGCGTGCGGCGCCCTGCGGTAGTGCACCGCGTGCCGGATGATGGACAGCGAGGCCACCAGCCACGGCCCGTAGATCAGCACCGGCCACCACATCGCGAGGTGGCGCGCCACGTTCGGCGCCACCACCTGACGCAGCGGATCGTGCGCGAACATCCCGCCGAGCACGCTCACCACCGCCACGATGACCGCGACCAGCACCGCGATCAGACAGCTCAGCACCTCGGCGCGGGTCACCGTGCGCGGCGTGTCGCGCACGGCCCCACGGAGCCGGTGCAGGCGCCGTCTGCGGTGGGTGGGGGGCTGCTGGGGCAGTCGGGGCGCGGGGATGTCCGGCCCGACGAGCGGGTCGAACTCCTCGGTCGGCGCCGACTCCCGCAACAGCTTGGTCAGTTCGGCCTCGGAGTCCCAGTGCCCGCCGAGCACGGCGAGGTCGGGCGCGGTGAGCGGTTCGGACCCGGCGGGGAAGGTGTCGTACGCGACGAACGCGGTGCCGGTCTCGGGGGCCACCGGGGTCGAGTCGTACGCCGCGAACCCGCCGCCGAAATCCGGCCCGAAGCCGAGCCCGGACTCGTTGCCCGGCCCGAAGGCGGGGTGCGGGACGGCGCCGGGGGCGCGTACGTCGTAGCCGCCGTAGTCGTATCGCTCATGCATGGTCGTCCTGCGGGCGCCGGGCGTACGGGAGCTTCGGCGGCGGATCGGAGTGGCTCGCCGGCGCCCTGGCCGACTCCGCACGCGGACCGCGCAGCGCCTCGCAGCGCTGGACGAAATCGGCCTCGATGCGCTCCATGGTGGTGGCCAGATCGGCCAACTCTGCTTGGCAATACCGGAGGTGGACGAATTCTGCGCCGCGTTGGAGATGGGCGTGGGTGAAGCCCCGTGGGCTGCCCGGGGGCGTGGCCGTGAGGACCCAGTCCCCCATGCGGTGAGACTCCGTGAGGGGCGCGGCCGGGGCTGTGGTACCGGGAAGCGCGGTGGATGAAGTCACGTCCGGTTAACGACGGTCTGGCCTGCGGGGGCGTGCTCCGAATGGAGGACAATAGATGCGAAGTTCCTACTCAACGCCCGTTGTTCTGCAATGCGGACTAGGCGGATAAGACGGGTGGCTGAGGTGGGGGCGTTCCGATGCCGCCCTGACGCCGCCCTGATGCTGTTCTCGCGCCGCTCGCCGCCGCGCCGGCCGGGTGCGGCCCGCCTTCTACTGACGCTCCGCCGGCGTTCCGCCTGCCCGCCGTACGCCCGCTGCCGCGCCGTCAACACCGGGGGCGCGGGCTGCCGCGCGCTCCGGCCGTGCGCTCTGGGGCGCCCCCCGGAGCGGGCGTGGTGACGGCCCCCGCCACCACCACGCCACCGCATTCGCCTCCCGACGCCACCCCGGCCACGAGCGGGCGGGCCCGGCCCGGTCCACCCACTCGGGTGCACCCGGCCGGGCGGCCCGTGGCGCCACCGGCCGGGGCGGGCCCGGAGCCGTCACCATCGGCCGGAGCGGGGCGGACCGGAGCCGCCACCGGCAACGGCCGGAGCGGTACCGAAACCGGCACCGCCACCGGCCGGGGCGGGCCGGCCCGAAACCGAAACCGGCACCGCCACCGACCGGATGGGTCAGGCCGCCGCCCCGTACGCCGCGCGCAGCCGCTCGTACAGCGCCTGGTCCGCGCCGATGTGGTCCAGGCCGAGCAGCGCCGCACCGAGTACCGGCGGCGCCTGCACCACGTGCGGGGTGGCCTTGGGCGCGCGTTCGGCCAGGAGTTCGCGCACCCCGTCGTCGAGCAGCCGGTGCCGGGCGGCCAGCACCCCGCCGCCGAGCACCACCGGAGCGTGCTCCCCGAGCAGGTCCAGCTTGGCGAGCGCGACGGTGGCCATGGTGACCACCTCGTCCGCCTGCCGCGCCACGATCGCGCGGGCCACCGCGTCGCCCGCGTCGGCCACCGCGAACAGCACCGGCGTCAGCTCGTACCGCCTGGTCGGCGCCACCTCGCCCAGGTGCAGCGCCGTGATCAGCGCCAACATGTCGGGCAGCCCGAAGTGGCCGGGCAGCGCCGAGGCGAGTTCGGTGGGTTCGCCCCGGCCGTCCCACGCCCGCGCGGCCCACCACAGCGCCTCATCCGCCAGGTGACCGCCGCCGCCCCAGTCGCCCGAGATGCGGCCGATGGCCGGGAAGCGCGCGGTGCGCCCGCCGGGGGCGAGCCCCGCGCAGTTGATGCCCGCACCGCAGACCACGGCGACCCCGGTGGGCTCCCCGTCGTCCGGCAGCCCGGACCGCAGCAGCGCGAAGGTGTCGTTGGTGACGTTGACCGTACGACCCCAGCCGAGCGCCGCTATGGCCTCGGTCAGCCGCTCCTCCTCGATCGGCAGGTCGCAGTTGGCCAGACAGGCGGAGACGTGCTCGGCCAGCGGAGCGCTCCGCCGCGCGAGCTGATCGGCCAGCCCCGCATCGGCCGCGGCCCGGGCGACGATCTCGGCCAGGCCCGCCACCGCACGCTCGGTGCCGACCCGCGGCGGCTGGAAACCACCGCCGCGGGCCGAGCCGAGCACCGTGCCGTCCGGGCCGAGCAGGGCCACGTCGGTCTTGCTGTTGCCCGCGTCGACGGCGAGCACGGAACCGGTCAGGCCCACGCCAAGTGCTCCTGGTTGTGCGCGATGAGGGAGTCGGTGAGCTGGTCGGCGTACTCGATCTGACCGATCAGCGGGTGGGCGAGCAGCGCCTCGAACACCGCGCGCCGGCCGGCCGCAGCCCCCGCCTCCGCACCGAGCAGCGCGGCCTCCAGGGCCAGCCGCTCGTACGCGGTGACGTGTGCGGTCAACCCCGTGTACAGCGGCTCAAGCGGCGCCACCGGCAGCGGCTTCGCGCCGTCCGCGCCCACCGCGGCCGGCACCTCGATCACCGCGTCGTCCGGCAGGAACGGCAGCGTCCCGTTGTTGAAGGTGTTGACCACCTGCACGTCGCCCGTGTCACCGAGCAGCGAGGAGGTCAGCGAGACGGCGGCCTCGGAGTAGAAGGCGCCGCCCCGCTTGCCCAGCAGCTCCGGCTTCTCGTCCAGCGCCGGGTCCGCGTACAGGTCGAGCAACTGCTGCTCGATCGCCGCCACCTCGGCCGCCCGCGACGGCTTGGACTTCAGCTCCCGCACGACCGCGTCGTGCTCGTAGAAGTACCGCAGGTAGTACGAGGGGACCACGCCGAGCCGGTCGACCAGGTCACGCGGCATCCGCAGGTCGGCCGCGATGGCCTCGCCGTGCTCCGCGATCAGCTTGGGCAGCACGTTCTCGCCGTCGGGGCCGCCGATGCGCACCCCGCGCTCCCAGGTGAGGTGGTTGAGGCCGACGTGGTCCAGGTGGATCTGGTCCGGGGCCACGTCCAGCAGCTTGGCGAACTTGCGCTGGAAGCCGATGGCCACGTTGCACAGGCCGACCGCGCGGTGGCCCGCGGTGAGCAGCGCGCGGGTGACGATGCCGACCGGGTTGGTGAAGTCGACGATCCACGCGTCGGGGTTGCGCCGCCGCACGCGCTCGGCGATGTCGAGGACGATCGGCACCGTACGCAGCGCCTTGGCCAGGCCACCGGCGCCGGTGGTCTCCTGCCCCACGCAGCCGCACTCAAGCGGCCAGGTCTCGTCCTGGTTGCGGGCCGCCTGCCCGCCGACGCGCAGTTGCAGCAGCACCGCGGCGGCACCGTCCACGCCCGCGTCCAGGTCCGAGGTCCAGGAGACGGTGCCGGGGTGGCCCTGCTTGGCGAAGATGCGTTGCGCCAGGCGGCCGATGAGCTCAAGCCGCTCGGCCGCCGGGTCGATGAGAACCAGCTCCGTCAGCGGCAGCGCATCGCGCAACCGGGCGAATCCGTCGATGAGTTCGGGGGTGTAGGTCGAGCCCCCGCCGACCACTGCGAGCTTCATAGCCAATTAGCCCTTTACTCCGGTGAGAGTGACGCCTTCGACGAAGGCCTTCTGTGCAAAGAAGAAGACGAGGATGACCGGCGCCATGACGAGGAGCGTCGCGGCCATCGTGAGGTTCCAGTTGACGCTGTGTGCGCTCTTGAAGGATTCAAGACCGTAACTCAACGTCCAGGCTCCAGGATTTTGCGCCGCATAGATCTGCGGCCCGAAATAGTCGTTCCAACAGTAGAAGAACTGGAACAGTGCGATGGCCGCGATGCCCGGCTTGGCCATCGGCACGACGATGGTGAGCAGCGTACGGATCTCGCCACAGCCGTCCACCCGGGCGGACTCCAGATATTCCTTGGGGATCGTCAGCAGGAACTGCCGGAGCAGGAAGATCGAGTACGCGTCGCCGAACGCCATCGGGATGATGAGCGGCCACAGCGACCCGGAGAGCCCGAACTGCTGCGCCCACACCAGGTACATCGGGATCACGATGACCTGCGGCGGCAGCATCATCGTGGAGATCACCAGGATCATGGCGCCACGCCGGCCGCGGAAGCGGAATTTGGCCAGCGCATAGGCCACCGGAATGGACGAGCAGACGGTGAAGAGCGTGCCGAGTCCGGCGTACAGCAGCGAATTGCGCCACCAGGTAAGGAAGCCGGGCGTATTGAACACGTCCACGTAGTTCGACCAGCGCCATTCATGTGGCCACAACTCGCCGCTCATCGCCTGTTCGTCGCTCATCACGGAGGTGAGGAAGACGAAGACGAACGGCAGCAGGAAGAACAGCGCGGCGGCCAACGCGCCGGTGTGCACGGCGATCCAGTGCAGGACGGACTTGCGCCGGGCCCTGGCCGCCGCCTGGGCCGGCGTTGGCGTGGGGCGCGTGGTGCGCGGGCGTGGCGAAAGAGCGGTGGTGGTCATGGATCAGTCCTCCGCCGTCAGCAGCCCGGCGCGCTTGCGCATGAGCAGGGTGGTCACGGCCATGGCGATGGCGAACAGCACGAGCGAGAGCACGCATGCCGCGCCGGTGTTGAAGTTCTGGAAGCCGAGCGAATAGACGAGCTGTGGCACGGTGAGCGTCGAATGGTCCGGATATCCGGGCTGGATCGTGGTGCCGGGTCCCACGCTCACCCCGGATGCCAGCTTTCCGGCGACCAGCGCCTGCGTGTAGTACTGCATGGTCTGCACGGTCCCGGTGACCACCGCGAACATGACGATCGGCAGGATCGAAGGCCAGGTGATGTAGCGGAATTTCGCGAACGCACCGGCACCGTCGATCTCGGCCGCCTCGTACTGCTCCTTCGGCACGTCGAGCAGCGCCGCCATGAAGATGACCATCAGGTCACCGATGCCCCACAGCGACAGCATCACCAGGGACGGCTTGGCCCAATTGGGGTCGTTGAACCAGTTCGGGGCGTCGATGCCGACCGTACCGAGAATCTCATTGACCGGCCCGGTGCCCGGATTGAGCAGGAACACGAAGGCCACGGTGGCGGCCACCGGCGGCGCCAGATAGGGCAGGTAGAAGGCAGTGCGGAAGAATCCGACACCGGTCTTCAACTTGGTAATCAGCAGCCCGATCCCGATGCCGAAGACGACGCGCAGCGCCACCATCACCACGACCAGCCACAGGGTGTTCCACAGCGCGGGCCCGAACAGCGGCATCTGCTCGAACACGTACTTCCAGTTCCGCCAGCCCACGAAGGTGGCCGGCTCGATCTGGTTGTAGTGCATGAACGAGAAGTAGACGGTGGCGATCAGCGGATAGCCGAAGAAGACGGTGAAGCCGATCAGCCAGGGGGAGAGGAAGCCGAGCGTGCGCAGCCGCTCCCGCTGGTGCTTTCGGCGCAGTTCCGCCGCGTGCCCTGGTATCGCGGGTTGGGTGAGCCCCGCTGTTTTGGTTGATCTTGCCATGGCTGGGCTCCGTCAGTTCTGCGCTTGGAGGTTGTCGGCGTCTATCTGGTCGTCGAGTTTTCGCAGTCCCTTGTCGAGATCGTCGACCTTTCCGGCCTCGGCGTCATAGGCGAAGTCCTGGAGCGCCAGGATGTACTGGCCGCCGTTGATGGAGGCCGGGAGCGCGACGCTGTCCGGGTGCTGGGCGATGTTCAAGAACGCGCGGAACGTGGGGTCGGCATCGAGCTTCGGGGAAGCCAGCGCGGCCTTGGTCGACGGCACGTTGTGGATCGCATTGGCGAAGGAGACGACCTGATCGGTGTCGGCGGTCAGGAACCGCACCAATTCCCAGGCCGCGTTCTGGTGCTTGCTGCTGTGCGCGATTCCGGCGACCGTCCCGGTGAGATATCCGCGGCCGTAGCTGTCGGCCTGGTCGTCGGGGACCGGCATCGGCGCGGTGCCCCATTCGAAGTCCGCCTTGGCGTCGTTCAGCATCAGACCGCGCCATTCGCCGTCCATGTGCATCGCCAGCTTGCCGGTGAGGAAGGCGTTCTGGGACGACATCTCATCACCGAAGGTGGTACGGAACTTCTCCAGCTTGTCGTAACCGCCGAGCGCCTTCACCAGGTCGCGCTGGGTGGTGAAGAAGTCCTTGGACGCCGGCTCCTTGGCCAGCCTGGCCTTGCCCTTGTCGTCGAAGTAGCGCGGGCCCCACTGCGCGAACAGCCGGTCCGGGCTGTTCTGGTAGAGCCGGAAATTGGGCATGAAGCCGAGCTGCCGGTAGCCGCCGCCCTTCTCCTGGGTGAGCTTGACGGCCGTCTCCTTGAGCTCGGACATCGTACGCGGAGGCCGCTTGATGCCCGCCTCCTTGAAGGCGTCCTTGTTGTAGTAGAGCCCGTACGCGTCGGCCAACAGCGGCAGCGCGCACTGCTCGCCCTCGAAACTCGTGTAGTCAAGGAGGGTCTTCGGGAAGACCTTGTTCTTATCGAGGCCCGTCTTCTTCATGAAGGGGTCGAGATTGACCCACATGCCGGAAGAGCAGTACTGCCCGACGTTATTGGTGGTGAACGAGGAAACCACGTCCGGCGCATCGCCACCACCGGCGCGCAGCGCCTGGTTCATGGTGACGTCGGTGACGTTGCCGGTGGCCTTCACCTTGATGTTCGGGTGCAGTTTCCGAAAGCGGTCAAGGCTGTCATTGATCGCCTTGACCTCGTTCTTCTCTGCCCAGCCGTGCCAGAACTTCAAGGTCACGGGCTTGGTCGGGTCGTCGTTCGCGCTACCGGTGCTGGGATTGGCACATCCCGCGAGCAGCAACCCGCTGGTGGCGAGCACGGCGGCGAGGACGGCCGGAGCGCGGAGCATACGCGTTCGCGGCATGACGGACTTCCTTAGCGGCGAGGAGAGGACGGGGTGGGAAAAGAGAATTGCGGCGACCGGCGCAGGCCGGGCAGACCATGCCGAGGAGCGTGGGCCATGCCGTACGGAAAGGGCCTGCTGGGATGGAGAAGGAGATGGAGACGGAGTACGGGGAGGGGAACGGGGGTTGGCCGGGCCGGTCGTGTCGTTGGTGCGGTCGGGGAGTTCGGGGAGTTCGGGGAGTTCGGGGAGTTCGGGGAGTTCGGGGAGTTTGGGGGAGCCAGCGAATTCGGGAGGGTGGGAAAGCCTGGGAGGAGGTGCGGAGGTGCGGAGGTGCGCCGGGCGCGCGGTCAAGCGGTGTCGAAGACGGTCTCTCGGGCGTCGGCCAACGCGGTGCGCAGCGCGCCGATCAGGATCGGGCTGTCGTCGAGCGCGCTGAGCCGTAGCTGCGGCCTGGGCAGGGCGAGTCCGGTGAGTTCGTCGCTGACCAGGTCGAGCAGTCGTTCGCCGCCGGCGTGCGGCACCTCGCCGCCGAGCACCACCAACTCCGGGTCGACCACGGCGATCACGGAGGCGATGCCGGTGGCCAGCCGGCGGGCCACCTCGGCCAGGACCGCGTCACCGGCGCCCGGCGTGGCCAGCGCCCGGGCCAGCGCGGTCGGCGCGTCCGGGGCGGAGATGCCGTGTTCGGCGGCGAGCGCGATGACGGCCGGGGACGAGGCGAGGCGCTGGAAGCCGCCACCGGCGTCCGGGTCGGCGAACGTCTCGGCACCGCGGGCGAGCGGGGCGCCGGGCAGCGGCATGTAGCCGATCTCGCCCGCGCCGCCGGTGGCGCCGCGCAACAGGGTCCCGCCGAGCACGATCGCGGCGCCGATCCCGTCATCCGCCCAGATCAGCACGAAGTCGTCGAAGTCCTGTGCGGTGCCCCGGTCCTGCTCGGCGAGCGCCACCAGGTTGACGTCGTTCTCGATGACGACCGGGGTGCCGAGCGCCGCATCGAGTTCGGTGCGGAGCGAACGGGACTGCCAGCCGGGCAGGTGGGGCGCGTAGCGGAGCACGCCGGTGCGGGGGTCGAGGGCGCCGGGGGTGCCGATCACGGTGCGGTGCAGGGCGTCGCGCTGGAGCCCCGCGGCGCGCAGCGCGCCGTCCACCGCTGCGGCCACCAGCGCCGGGGTGTGGCGGGTGGCCTCCTCACCGGTGGCGTCGGAGGCCAACCGGTGCTCGCCCACGATCGTGCCGGACAGGTCGGCGATGACGGCGGTGATCTGGAGCGGGGTCACCTCGACGCCCGCGACGTGCGCGATGCTCGCGTTGATCTCGTAGAGCTGCGCGTTGGGGCCGGGGCGGCCGGTGGCGGTTCCGGTGGCGCGGACCAGTCCGGCCGCCGCGAGGCGGGCCAGCAACTGGGAGGCGGTGGGCTTGGAGAGCCCGGTCAGCTCGCCGAGCTGGGTGCGGGTGAGCGGCCCGTGCGCCACGAGGAGGTCCAGGGCCGCCCGGTCGTTCATCGCCCGCAATACGCGGGGCGTTCCCGGCGTACCGGCCACGACTGACCACCACCCTTCGCTGATCAGATGACGGGCCCCGTTGCCGCGCCATCTATTAGGAAAGTTTCCTAATGGTGAACAGGAAGGTAGGCGGCGTTCCGCGCGTCGTCAATGGTTCCATCGGAACGACTTCGCAGGGCTGGCCAAAGCGTTATGGACGCGCCCTCCGGGATGCGCACGGAGCGAGTGGCCGGGCGCGGTGCGTGTTCCCGACGGAACGGTGGGGCGTGACCCGGCCCGGGAGACCAGCCGACTGACCGCCCGGGCCGGGGTGGGTCGGGGCGGGCCGGGTCGGGGCCGAGGCTGGTGTGGGGGCCGAGCCGCGGGCCCCGGCGCGGAAACGGAGTGGGCCCGCCCCGGCAAGCGGGGGCGGGCCCGGACGGCTACTTCTGGAGGTTCGGCGGCGGTATCGGCGCCGCCGCGAGGGACTGCGGCGAGGTCGGGCTGGCCAGGGCCGAGGGGGCGGCGACGGCCGCGGACGGGTCGGCGGGCGGCGTGCTGCCCTCGGCGACCGGGGGCGGGCCGCCCACCATCCGGATGCCCTCGGCGTCCAGCGCCCGCTTGATCCGCCAGCGCAACTCCCGGGCCACGCTGAGCGCCTTGCCCGGCATCGTCTTGGCGGAGACCCGGATCACGACGGAGTCCAGGTACACCGCGTCCAGGCCGAGCACCACCACGGGCTCCCACAGCGCCTCGTCCCACGGCTGCGACGTGCCCATCTCCGCACCGGCCTGGGTGATGACCTTGCGGGCCTTCTCCAGGTCCTCGTCGTACCGGATTTGCACGTCGACACCGGCCGTCGACCAGCCCTGGCTGAGGTTGCCGATCCGCTTGACCTCGCCGTTGCGCACGTACCAGATCTCGCCGTCGTCGCCGCGCAGCTTCGTCACGCGCAGGCCGACCTCGATCACCTCGCCGGAGGCCACGCCCGCGTCGATGGAGTCGCCCACCCCGTACTGGTCCTCCAGGATCATGAAGACGCCGGAGAGGAAGTCGGTCACCAGGTTCCGGGCGCCGAAGCCGATGGCCACGCCTGCGACGCCGGCGCTGGCGAGCAGCGGGGCGAGGTTGATGTCGAGTGCGGACAGCACCATCAGGGCGGCGGTGCCCAGAATCATGAACGAGGCGACGCTGCGGAGCACCGAGCCGATCGCCTCGGACCGTTGGCGCCGGCGCTCCGCGTTGACCAGCAACCCGCCGAGCGCCGTGCCGTCCACCGCCTGCGCCGTACGGTTCATCCGGGCGATGAGCCGGGTGATCGACCGCCGGATCACCGTCCGCAGCACCAACGCGATGATCACGATGAGCAGGATGCGCAGGCCCAGGGCGAGCCAATCGGACCAGTTGTCCTCGATCCAGCCGGCGGCGCTCTCGGCGGACTCTTGCGTCTCGTCGAGCGTCGTGGCGCGTGGCGTCGCGTCAGCGGTCGGTGCGGCGGACCGGAGCACAGCGGGTGACCCTTCTGTGAAGAGGTGTCCGATGCGGGTGCCCGGACAGGCACTCCACACTAACGGGGCACGTCAGGTGTCTCGTTGTCCTGTTCGAGGGACAACCGCGAGCAGCGCGGAGGTGAACGGGATGTGGGCGAAAACACTCTTGGTCCGTTACCTGGTGGTGGTGGCGCTCTCACCAGGGCTGCGTAGACACTAAGGGGAGATCGTCCCGGCGCGAGCCACGCGCCGCCGGCGTACAGGGAGGCACCCGTGCCGCATGTTCTGGTCCTCAACGCGTCGTACGAGCCACTCGGCGTCGTACCGCTCCGCCGCGCGCTCGTACTCATCCTCAATGACAAGGCCGTCAGCCTTGAGGAGTCAGGCGCCCTGATGCACAGCGCAACCCGCGTCATACCCGCACCGAGCGTCGTCCGCTTGAAGCGGTTCGTGCGGGTCCCCTTTCGGGCCCCCGTTCCGCTGACCCGCCGTGCCCTGTTCGCCAGGGACGGTGGCCGCTGCGCTTACTGCGGTGGCGTCGCAACCAGCGTCGACCACGTCATCCCGCGCAGCCGGGGCGGCCAGCACGCCTGGGAGAACGTCGTTGCGGCGTGTCGCCGTTGCAACCACGTCAAGGCCGACCGCCACGTGGCGGAACTCGGCTGGCGACTACGGCACCAACCGGCCCCACCCTCCGGCCTCGCCTGGCGCATCATCGGCACCGGGCATAGGGACCCGCGCTGGCTGCCCTACCTACAGCCGTACGGCGCGGAAGATGCGATGGCTCGGATCGACGGCGTATCCGCCTGAGGCCCGGGCCATCAGTGTGTAGTGGGCCCGGACCACCGGCGGGTATTCACGCAGGTCCGGGCCCCGATCATGACTGTGGCCGGCGGGGCCGGTCGGGTCAGGGCGTCACCGCGTAGGCCCGGACGGACCACAGCGAATAGCCGAAGCGGGTGGCGCGTTCGTCGCCCTGGACGCGTATGAAGCGGGTGTCGGGTGCGTCCATGCGGAGCGATTCGCGACCGCCCTTGCCGTTCTTGACGGTGGCCGCCGTGCGCCAGGTGCGGCCGTCGGCAGAGACCTCGATCCGGTACCGGGCGGCGTGGGCGTCCTGCCAGTGCAGGTCGACGCGGCCGAGCCGGGCCGGGCCGTCCAGCGCGAGTTGCAGCCAGGCGTGCTCGGTGGCCGGCGATGACCAGCGCGTCGCCGGGTTGCCGTCGGTCGCGGCCGTGGCGGGGAAGTCCGCCGTTTCGTCGGCCGACGAGGTGACGCGTGCCGTGCGGGCCAGGTCGGGGCCGCCGGTGCGCTGGTGGGCGCGCACCGTCAGCGTCGTCTGCTCGGAGCCGAAGCGGATCGGCAGCCGGTACGCGCCCGGCTTGCTGCCGGCCGGCACCGCCACCTCGATCTCGGCCGTCGCCGTGCCGCCGCGCGGCGCCGTGACCTGTCGCGGTGCCGCGACCTGCAACCCGCCCGTGCTGCGCACGGTCAGATCGCCGGTGACGTCGCCCGGGCGGCGGCCGATCAGCCAGACCTTCACCTTGGTCGGCCGGCCACCGATCTCCGCGTCCGCCTCCGTCTGCGATATCCGCAGCTCGGCCGGTGGGGCGTCGGCGAACCACGGGGTGACCTCCTGCACGGCGGGTGGCCGCACGCCGGGCGCCCAGCGCAGCCGCACCGCGTCGGCGTGCAGCCCCTTGCCCGCCCGCTGGGTCCAACCGCTGGCGGACAGTGCGCCGAGCCGCCGCCAGCCGTGCCCGGGCACCCGCACCTCCACCTCGCCGATCGTCCCGCCGGCCTGCTTCGGGACCGCCTCGGTGAGCACCGTCACGGCGCTCAGCGGCCGGCGCTCGCCGAAGGCCACGGTGGTCGGCTCGGCCCGCTCGCCGCCGGTGCCGGGCTTGTCGTCGGAGGGACCGCCGGAGGGTCCGCTGGTGGGACCGCCGGTGGGGCGGTCCGTGGTGTCGTCGGTGGGGCTGCCCGTGCCGGGCGCCGGCGGGCGGTAGGCCGTGGTCGGATCGCCGTCGGCGGCCGACTGCGCGCCCGCCGCGGGCGTGAGCTTCTTCGCCCGCTCCTTGCCGCCGGCGGCGTCCAGACCCCACCAGGCGTCGATCTCGGTGACGGCACGGGTGAGGAACTCGGGCAGCACGCCCTTGCCGACGGTCACCGGGCTGGCCGCGAGCCGCTTCCGCTCCGCGCGCAGGGCACGCTGGTCCCGCCAGGCAGCCGCGCCGTCGCCGCGCGCCTGCGCGGTGAGCGCCCCGACGGCGTGCTCACCGGCGGCGCCGAACCGCCCCAACTGGTCGAGCCACGGCGTGACCTCGCCGTGGAAGGTCTCCGCGAGCAGGCCGGGCGCCTCGCGCAGGGTGCGGAACGCGGCCGACAGGCGCTCCGCCGCCTGCCGCAACCGCTGGTCACCGACGCCGTCGGGGCTGCCGGGACCGCTGCCGGGGGAGCGCGGGGCGGGGGAGCGGTCCGCCCCGGGGGCCGCGTCGCGGGCCGCCCAGAACTCGTCGATCAGCGGGCGCAGGTACGCCGACTCGGGCACGGTCTGCGAACGGTCCCGGCCCCAGCCGCCGAGCAGCGAGGACGCGTCGTTGCCGGCGAAGGCCCGCAGCGCCGCCCGGGTCCGCGGGTCCTGCCCCGCGAGGTCGTCGACGGCCGCCCGCCAGGAGTCCTGAGGCCGGTACCCCTGGGGGTTCCAGGCGAAGTCGGCCGAGGTGAACAGTGCGATGCGGGACGCCGTGGGCTGGCGCATCGCATTGGCCAGCAGCGCGGACGAGCCGCCCGCCACGGCCGGGTCGCGCCCGGAGTACGGGCCGAGGAAGAGCCGGTCCTGCGCGTAGTCGTTGACCGGGTAGTTGTCCATCGTGACCAGCGGGTGGGCGAACGCCGTGCGGGCCTCGGCCAACTCCTTGCCGGTGATCGTCTTGGGCACCACGCCCACCCCGGTCCAGGCCACCTCGACCTGCGGGTCGAGCGCATCGGCGAGCGCCGCGCGGAACTCCGTCGCACCCTTCTGGAAGTACTCGGTGGGGAGCAGGGACAGCGGCTCGGCCCCCGGGTGCCGCGCGGCCAGGTGCGCGGCCAGGGCGTTGGCCACCTTCGCCTGTGCGAGGGCCGCGGCACGCGGTCCCGAGCCGAACGCGTCGGCGTCCGAGCCGCAGTGCCACTCGCTGTAGCTCACGTCCTGGAACTGGAGTTGGAAGGAGCGCACGCCCAGCGCCCACATCGCGTCCACCTTGCGCTCCAGCGCCGTCAGGTCCTTCTCCGACGCGAAGCACATGGCCTGCCCGGGCGCCACCGCCCAACCGAGCGTCACATGGTTGCGCCGGGCCCGCTCGGCCAGTTCGCGGAACTCGGCGCGCCGCTCGGCCGGGTACGCATCGCGCCAGCGGGCCTGCCGGAAGGTGTCGTCACCCGGCGCGTAGAGATAGCGGTTCTGCTTGGTGCGGCCCAGGAAGTCGATCTGGTCAAGCCGCTGCCGGTGGGTCCACGGCGTCCCGTAGAAACCCTCGGTGATGCCGCGGGCGCGGGTGGCCGGCCAGTCCCGGACCCGCACGCCCGGCACCATCCGCCGGTCGCCGGTCCGCCCGGCACCGCCGGGCAGGAGCTGACGGAGCGTCTGCACCGCGTGGAACAGGCCGTCGGGCCCGACGCCGGACAGCGCGAGGACGCCCCGGCCCTGCACGAACCCGGTGGCCAGGCGATACCCGCCGGCGGGTAGGTCACCGCGGGCCGGTGCGCGCAGTGCCCGCAGCGCGTCGTCCGCCGGCTGCCCGTCCGCGTACACCACCAGGGCCCCCGCCGGCAGCGGGTCGTCAGGCGAGGCGTCGACCACCGTGCGGGCGCCGGCCGTGCGCAGCACGGAGCGCAGCACGTCGAGCGCGGCTGCGTCCGCGTCCGCGGCGGCGACCACCTGCACCTCGTCGGTGACCGCCACCGGCGTGCCGACCGGCTGCATCGCGTGCGGTCGCGGCCACACCGGCGGCAGTCCGGTCGCAGAACTCTCGGGCGCCTCCGCGGCGCTCGCCTCCCGCGGGCCAGGCAGCGGCGCAGCCGCGGCGCCCGGCGCGGAGCCGAGCAACCCGCCGATGACGGCGGCGGCCACGGCGGTCGCTCCCGCAGCGGTCGTGGCCCGCGCCGCTGTCGCCCTGTTCCCCCGGAGCCGCACGGCCCCCTCCTTAACTCTCCGCAACGCCACTTCCGTCTCCCGCGGCGGGCGCCGCGATCATGGCGTTACGGAGATTGTGGTGGATGCGGCCAGGACCTGGCGACGGCTGTGGATAACCAGTTGTCGGATAAACGGATAACTCCAATGGGGGTGTGGATGAAGCCCGCTGCGCACCGCCTGAGTGCCCGCCCGGGCACGGCGGATGCCTCGTACGGCGCTGTACGGCGATGGGCCCCGAGCCCGCCACCCGGCCGGCGGGACGCCGGCGGCGCCGACGGATCGAAGCGAGGGGAGCCGACCCGAGCGCCGGCCTTGCGTGCCGGGGCCCGCGGGGCGGGCCGGACGGCCGGACTCCGCCCGCAAAATCCGTCGCCGTGGTGCGCGCGGCGGTCCAGATATGGCGGTCTGTGGCCTTGGTGAGCGGGAAATCATCCGCGGGGGGACCATGTGACCTGAAGCACGTTTGAGTGTGGGATACGTCTGTCCCCGCCATCTGTGGGTAGGGCTCGACGTGTCTCACTGCCCACCGACCTCAGGAGGCCCGTGTGGCCGCGTCCGTGCAAGCCCTTCCGTTTGCCCATTCCAAACAGGCAGAGCCGTCCCCGCCGGACCTCTACGAGGGCGTGTCCGACCCCGAGTCCGGACTGGACGGCTCCGGCTCATCCGGGTTCGCCGAACAGCCCCTGACCAGTGAGCCGCCGCTGTCCGACGCGGCCCCCCTGACCAGCGAGCCGCCGCTGGGCGCCGAACTCCCGCTCACCAGCGAGCCCACCGCCGCCGCCTACCCGGTCGAGCGTGCCGCCGCGGGCCCCGAGTCGCTGGCGTCCTGACGCCCACCCCGCGCGCGGACGACCGGCACCCGCCACCTGGGGGCCCTGCGCACCGGCGGGCGCAGGGCGCGGCCGGGCGGCGGAGCCGCGGCGGGGCGGGTACGGCCGCGGTGGGGGTGACCCCGGGCGCGCGGTGGTGTGAGGGGTTGGGTAAATTGCTGCTGTGAGCACTAAGGCCAAGAAGAACGCCCTGCGCGCCGGTACGGTCACCGCCGGGCTGACGTTGATGATGTTGATGTCGTCCCCCGCGTTCGCGCTCACCCGCGACGACGGTGACGACCCGGGCCCGGGTCTGAGCGTCATGGAGACGCTCGGTCTCTACGTCGCCGCGCCCATCGTGTCGTTCCTCGTGATCGCCGGTCTCGTGATGGTCGGCAGCAAGAACAACAAGCTGCCTTCGAGCTGACCCACGCCGCACCGCCAGACGCCCATAGCCCTTCGGCTTGGGCGTTTTTGGCGTACGGGTCGGGCTTACGGCCCGGCTGACCGCCCGGCCCGCGGGCGCCCGTGTGGACCCGGGCCGCGCCGGCCCGCTGCGGATCACCCAGGCCCCGCTCCTGATCACACCCGAGCCGGCCCTGGACCGCCCGGTCCGCCATGCCTCCTCCGCGTGCTCTCCGCGTGCTCTCCGCGCGTGCCCGCGCGCGTACCTGAGCGGATCGTGGATCGCGGCGCGCACCGGCGGTCGGCCCGTCGGCGACCCGCCCTGGCGCGCCACACGGAGCACGCTCCGTTGCCCCGTGCGTGTGGCGCCGTACGGCCCCTCCGCGGGGTCAACTTGCCGCTTCCCTCAGGGCGTTGGGGAGATGTCGGGGCGACGCCCCGGCGGGTGCGGTCCGCCGCTCGGCGCGCCCGGCTGGATAGCTTGCCCCCATGGCGGACTGGGACCTCAGAAGGCTCCGCGTGCTGCGCACCCTCGCCGACCTGGGCACGGTGACCGCGACGGCGCAGGCTCTGTGCATGACGCCCTCGGCGGTCTCCCAGCAGCTCTCCGGGCTGGCCAAACAGTTGGACGTGCCGCTGGTCGCCGCGGACGGGCGCGGGGTGCGGCTCACCGATGCCGCGCGGCTCGTACTGCGCCATGTGGAGGACGTGTTCGCCCAGTTGGAGCGCGCCGAGTCGGAGCTCGCCGGCCACCGGCTGGGGGAGTGCGGGCAGGTGCGGGTCGGGGCGTTCGGCACCGCGATCGCGGCGCTCGTGGTGCCCGCCGTGCGCCATCTGCGCCGCCGGCACCCCGGGATCACGGTACGCGTCCACCAGGCGGAGGCGGCGCACGCGTACGAGCTGTTGGCGCGCGGGGCGGTCGAGTTGGCGGTGACGCTCGCCGCCTACGCGCCGCCGGCCAAGGACCCGAAGTTCACCCGGGTGCCGCTGCTCGCCGACCCGCTGGACGTCGCGCTGCCGGCCCGGCACCCGCTCGCCGCCGCGTCGCGGCTGCGCCTGGCCGACCTGGCCGACGAGGCGTGGATCTGCACGGCAGGCGGGCCCGCGCCCGAGACGACCACGGCCGTGTGCCAGGCGGCCGGCTTCGCACCGGTCAAGGCGCACGCCGCCGCCGACTGGCCGGCGGTCTTCGCGCTGGTCGCAGCGGGGATGGGGGTGGCGCTGGTGCCGCGGATGGCGACCGCGCCGCCGTACGGCGGGGCCGACCCCGCGGTCGTGGTCCGGGTGCTGCACGCGGACCGGCCGCGCCGGTACGTGGTGGCTGCCGTGCGCCGCGGGGCCGAACGGGCGCCCGCGCTGACCCGCGCCCTCGACGCGCTGCAAGCAGTCGCGGCGACCCGCCGCGCCGCACCCGAACCGGCTGCGGCGCAGGCCACCGCGGTGCGGCCCGCAGCGGCGCCGACCGGCACGACCGCGACCGTCGGTGACGCCGGCCCGAGCGCCCCACTCGGCAGCGCCTAGCCCGGGCGGCGTGCCGCGTCGCGAACCACCCGCACCCCGCCACCCCGATCCCCCGCCACTTCCCACACCCCGCCACGTCCGATCCGCCCCGCCACTCCCCGCCCCCGCCACTCCCCGGCGCCCCACCGCACGAACGTGCCCACCAACCGCGGAACCGGCCGTCAGACCGCCCCGTACGGCCGGCGGTCCGGCGGCGTACGGGCCGCCCCGTAGCGCCGCAGCCGGCGCCACGGCCAGGTGCTCCGTAGCAGGTCAGAAGGGTGAGGGCGGGGTGCGCTCGGCATGGGGCGGGTGTGGAGTCCAAGGTTCCGGGCGGAGGTGGGCCGGCGTGTCGAGCGGGGGCGGGCCGAGGGTGGGCGGCTTGGCGTTTACGGACGCTTTAACCTACGTTGTCGTAACCTACGGTCCCGTAGGTCGGACACGTCCCCAGTAGTCCGCAACTCCCCGTCCCCAGGAGTCCCCGCTGTGACCACCGCCATACCCCGTCGTACCGGAAAGGCCGCGTGGAGCGACAGCCAGTTGTTGTTCGCGCTCGAAGAGGTCGTCGAGACCGAGCTCAACCGACACCTGCGCGTCGCCAAGGACTGGATGCCCCACGAGTACGTGCCCTGGAGCGACGGCCGTAACTTCGACGGCGTCATGGGCGGCGAGGCATGGGCACCCGACCAGTCGAAGGTCAGCGCGGTCGGCCGGGTGGCGCTGGTGGTGAACCTGCTCACCGAGGACAACCTGCCCAGCTACCACCACGAGATCGCCACCCTCTTCGGCCGCGACGGCGCCTGGGGCACCTGGGTGCACCGGTGGACCGCCGAGGAGGGGCGGCACGGCATCGTGATGCGCGACTACCTGCTCACCTCGCGCGCCGTGGACCCGGTGGAGCTGGAGAACTGCCGGATGTCCCACATGTCCGAGGGGTTCGAGTCCGACAACGCGCACAGCATGCTGCACTCGGTGGCGTACGTCGCGTTCCAGGAGCTGGCCACGCGGATCTCGCACCGCAACACCGGGCACCACTCGGGCGACCCGGTGTGCGACCGGATGCTGGCGCGCATCGCGACCGACGAGAACCTGCACATGGTCTTCTACCGGAACCTGCTCTCGGCGGCGTTCGAGATGGCCCCCGACCAGACCATGTGTGCCGTGCGCGACGTCGTGGTGGCCTTCCGGATGCCGGGCCACGGCATCCCCGGCTTCGAGCGGGCGGCGGCGCAGATGGCCATCGGCGGCATCTACAACCTGCGCATCCACCACGACGACGTGCTCCAGCCGGTGCTGCGCTTCCTGAAGGTGCTGGAGATCACCGGACTCGGCCCCGAGGGGCTCCAGGCCCAGGAGGAACTCGGCCTGTTCATGGGCGGCCTCAACGACCAGGCGACCCGCTTCGACGAGCGCCGCGCGGCGCTGCTGGCCCGCCGGGCGGCCCGCGGGAAGTGAACCCCCGGGCCCACCCCGCCCGGCCCGGTCCGCCGGCCCCCGCCACTCCGCGACGACCTCCGCCGTTCGCGCCGGCGCCGGCCTCGCCTGACGGCCCTTGTCCGACGGCCCTCGCCCGCTCGCCGGGCGGGGGCCGCCGCGCGTACGGCGTATGGGGCGAGCCCGCCGTACGGGCACACCACATCGCGCCCACACCAAAAAAAGGGGGGCCGGCCCCCGTTTCCGGAAGGCCGGCCCCACTCCTGCCGATCAGGCCGTGACCTGCGGCGATTCACATCGCGTCAGCGAGCCGCGCGCAACGGCTCGGCCCCGCGCCTCGCCCGGGCCCGGCGCCGAGCGTGGCCAACACCAAGCCCGGGCCCAACACCAAGCCCAAGCCCAGCGCCGAGCGCCCGGCAGAGCGCTCAGCTAGCCGCGTCCGCCCGCTGGGCGTGCAGCGCGCGCTCCACACCGGCGCGGTTCTCGGTGACCACGCGGCGCAGGGCCGGCGTCGGTTCGGCGCTCGCCAGCCACGCGTCCGTGGCGTCCAGCGTGGCCTGCGAGATCTGGATCGTCGGGTAGAGCCCGACCGCGATCTGCTGGGCGATCTCGTGGCTGCGCCCGTCCCAGACGGACTTGACCACGGCGAAGTACTTGTCCGCGTACGGCGCGAGCAGTTCGCGCTGGTCGGTCTGGACGAAGCCGTTGATGACCGCTTCCTGCATGGCGTTCGGCAGCGTGTCCGACTCCACGACCGCCGCCCACGCCTCGGCCTTCGCCGCCTCGGTGGGGCGCGCCGCGCGGGCGCTGGCCGCGTGCTGCTCGCCGGCCGAGGTCTTGTCCCGCTCCAACTCGGCCGCGATGGCCGCCTCGTCGGCCCGCCCGGTGGCGGCCAGCCGCAGCAGCAGCCCCCAGCGCAGGTCGGTGTCGACGGCCAGGCCGTCGATGCTCTCGCTGCCGTCCAGCAGCGCGGCCAGCAGGTCCAGGTGCGCATCGGTGCGGGCGGTCGCGGCGAACGCGCGCGCCCACGCGAGCTGGTGGTCGCTGCCGGGCTCGGCGGCCCGCAGGTGTTCGAGCGCGGCCTCGCCCCAGCGGGCCAGGCCCTCCGCGCGCCACTCCGGCGCCGCGTACAGGTCGAGGGCCAGCTTGAGCTGCCGGTGCAGCGACTGCACCACGCCGATGTCGCTCTCCTTGCCGATGCCGGAGAGCACCAGCTCCAAATAGTCCCGGGTGGCCAGTTCGCCGTCGCGGGTCATGTCCCAGGCCGAGGCCCAGCACAGCGCGCGCGGCAGCGACTCGGCGAAGTCGCCCAGGTGCTGGGTGACCTGGCGCAGCGACTCCTCGTCCAGCCGGACCTTCGCGTAGGAGAGGTCGTCGTCGTTGAGCAGCACCACGGCCGGCCGCGGCTTGCCGACCAACTGCGGCACCTGCGTCAGCTCGCCGTCCACGTCCAGCTCGATCCGGCCCCAGTCCTCACCGGCCGGGACGCCGGCGCCGCGCACCAGCTTGCCGTCCGCGTCCAGGTCGTAGGCGCCGATCGCGATCCGGTGCGGGCGCAGCGTGGACTCGCCCTTGGCGCCGGCGGGCAGCGCCGGGGCCTCCTGGCGGACGGCGAAGGAGGTGATGACGCCGTTCTCGTCGGTCTCGATCTCGGGGCGCAGCACGTTGATGCCGGCCGTCTCAAGCCACGCCTTCGACCAGGTCTTCAGGTCCCGCCCGCTGGTCTCCTCAAGGGCGCCCAGCAGGTCGGAGAGGCGCGTGTTGCCGAAGGCGTGCCGCTTGAAGTACGCCTGCACGCCGCGGAAGAACTCGTCCTGCCCGACGTAGGCGACGAGCTGCTTGAGCACGCTGGCGCCCTTGGCGTACGTGATGCCGTCGAAGTTGACCAGCACGTCGTCCAGGTCGCGGATGTCGGCCATGATCGGGTGCGTGGAGGGCAGTTGGTCCTGCCGGTACGCCCAGGTCTTCATCTGGTTGGCGAAGGTGGTCCACGAGTGCGGCCACTTCGAGCCCGGGGCGTACGCCTGGCAGGCGGCCTCGGCGTAGGTGGCGAACGACTCGTTCAGCCACAGGTCGTTCCACCACTCCATGGTGACCAGGTCGCCGAACCACATGTGGGCCAGCTCGTGCAGGATGGTGGCGGCCCGCACCTCGTACGACGCGTCCGTCACCTTGGAGCGGAAGACGTACTGGTCACGGATGGTGACCGCGCCCGCGTTCTCCATCGCGCCGGCGTTGAACTCGGGCACGAAGAGCTGGTCGTACTTGGCGAACGGGTACGCGTAGTCGAACTTCTCCTCGAACCACTCGAAGCCCTGCCGGGTGACGTCGAAGATCGCGTCCGCGTCCAGGTACTCGGCGAGCGAGGGACGGCAGTAGATGCCCAGCGGCACCGAGCGCCCGTCCGCCTCGTAGCTGCTGTGCACGCTGTGGTACGGGCCGACGATCAGCGCGGTGATGTAGCTGGAGATGCGCGGCGTCGGCTCGAAGGCCCAGGTGTTGTCCTTGGGCTCGGGCGTCGGCGAGTTGGAGATGACCGTCCAGCCCTCCGGGGCCACCACGGTGAACTGGAACGTGGCCTTCAGGTCGGGCTGCTCGAAGGAGGCGAACACCCGGCGCGCGTCCGGCACCTCGAACTGGGTGTACAGGTACGCCTGCTGGTCCACCGGGTCGACGAAGCGGTGCAGCCCCTCGCCGGTGTTGGTGTACGCGCAGTCGGCGACCACCCGCAGCTCGTTGCGGCCGGCCAGCAGGTCGGGCAGGGCGATCCGGGAGTCGGCGAAGACCTCGGACGGCTCCAGCGGGCTGCCGTTCAGCACCACCTCGTGCACCGTGGGCGCGACCAGGTCGATGAAGGAGGAGGCACCGGCCTCGGTGCTGTCGAACCGGACCGTCGTGACCGAGCGGTAGGTGCCTCCTTCCTGCGCACCGGAGAGATCGAGGTCGATCTCGTACGCGTCGACGGTGAGCAGGCGCGCCCGCTCCTGCGCCTCTTCACGGGTCAGATTCGTGCCAGGCACCTGGGCATCTCCTAACGATTTAGACGTAGTGGCCATCCTTCCACGCCGCATGTGGCCGCCTCGCGGAATATCGGGAGGGCGGCGGGGACGGGCCCCCGGGTGGCGGGGACTGCTCCCTGGGCGGGTGCGGACGGGGCCCTTGCGCGGCGCGGCCGGGCGGCCGGGCGGCCGGGCGGCCGGGCTGACATGCGGGCTGACGCGGGCGGCCGTACGGGCGGCCGTACGGGCGGCCGTACGGGCTGACGCACGGGGTGGCGGAGCGTCTGCGGGGCGAGCCGGTGTCGCTGGCTCGCCCCGTAGGTGCCGCCCGTGAGCGGAGTGGATGTCAGGAAACGTCACACGATGTTCTGCTTGGTGTCACACCGGGCGCGGAACGCCGTGGGCGCCACACCCGGTGCGGGCCACCGTGGGCGCCACACCGGGTGCGGACCGTCGCAGCCGTTACGGAATGACCTTCTTGATCTGCACGCTGCCCACGCCGGTGCTGGTGCCCGCCTTGTTGACCAGCGCCAGTTCACCGAAGAAGGAGCGGCCTTCCGGAGCCGGCCCCGCTACCACGACATCGGCCTTGACCTGCGTGGACTCGCCGTTGCCGAGCGTGACCCGGTTGCCGGGCTCGACCTTGATCTCACCGAGCGACGGCGCGAAGAACAGGTCCTGGTAGTCGAAGGCGGTACTGCCCGACGGGACCGAGTAGCCGGCCACCTCGATGGTGTAGGTGCCCGCCTTCGGCGCCGCCAGCGACACCTTCTCGTTGGAGCCGGAGGAGGTCGAGTCGCCCACCACCTGGCCGTCGAAGACCACGGCCAGGTCCAGGTCGGACTTGGCGTCGGCGGCACCGCCGATCGCCACGTCGAGCCGGGTGGCGCCCTCGGCCACGGTCACCTCGGTGGAGTACGTCTGGCCCTGCTTGATGGTGGGCCGCTCGGTGCGCGCGGAGCCCAGCGGCCCGCCCCGCAGCTTGCCGTCCACCGGCCCGAACTCGTTGCTGACCTTCCACTCCACCGGAGTGGCCTGCCCGATCTTCGCCTCCGCGAGCTCCTGCGTCTGCGGAGCGAAGGTGCTGCCCAGCGCGTTCACCGCGAGCCGGTACGGGTTGTCCAGGTACGGCGAGGTGCGCCGCGCCTCCACCTCGATCTCCCACACGCCCGGGATCGGGTTGGCGTAGGCGCGCCGGTCCGGGCGGCAGGTGTTCGCCGGGTTGTCGTAGTGCGGGTAGCAGGCGATCGACGAGGTCGGATCGGCCGGCACGCCGTACGGGTCGATCGCGATGAACCGGGTCTGACTCTTGCCGCGCAGCCCGTCGAGCGCCACCTCAAGGGTCTTGGCGCCCTTGGGCACGGACACGAAGTACGAGGTGGGCGCGTTGCGCTGGACCGAGCCCGACTCCTTGACCGAGTAGCCGGGGGCCACCTGCGGCTTCGCCACGATCACGGTGTTCAGGATCTGCTGGTCGACGCCCTCGGTGCGCCGGTCGTTGACCTCCAGGATCGCGCTGTGCGCACCCACCGCACCGGGCCTGGCCCGGACCTGCACGGTGACCGGCTTGTTCAGCGGCAGCCCCACCACGTCGCGGCCCAGCAGCCGGAACGCACCGCTGTTGGTCCGCCACCGCAGCGTGTGCCACACGGTGCCGGTCGGGCCCGAGGTGCGGGTGACGGTGAGGTCGTACGTCTTGGACTGGCCGGGCTTCAGGCCGCTCTCGCGGTCGTAGACGCCGGTGCCGAAGCCCGGGGTCTTCAGGTAGTCCGAGAGCGCGGACTTCACCGGCGCCTTGACCGTGTACGCGTGCGCCTGCGCACCCCGGCGGATCGACTTCCAGGCCGCCACCACGTCCATCCGGCCGGCGCCCTGCTCGTACGCCTGGACGCCCGGGATCGGGTGGGCGGTACTGGTCAGCGCGGTGCGCAGGGTGGCGGGGGTGAGCTTGATGCCCTGCTGCTTGGCGGCCGAGAGCAGCAGCGCCGAGGCGCCGGCGGCCTGCGGGGAAGCCATCGAGGTGCCCTGGAGCATGCTGTAGCCGACCGGCAGTTCGTACCCGGCCTCCTTGACCGGGCCGCCGGGTATCCAGGTCTGGGTGGTGTTGATCGAGGCGCCCGGGGCGACCAGGGTCGGGGTGAATCCGCCGTCCTCGCGCGGGCCGCGCGAGGAGAACGGGAAGAGCGCGTACTTGCGCTTCACCTCGGAGCCGTAGTTGGCGGCCCAGGTCTCCTTCGAGACGCCGGCGCCCACGCTGATCACCTTGTTGGCCAGCGACGGGTCACCGATGGTGTTGACGCCGGGGCCGCTGTTGCCGGCCGAGATGACGAGCTGCACGCCGTAGGTGTCGATGAGCCGGGTGTACAGCTCGGAGCGGGCGTTGTTGCCGTCGTTCAGCGGCGGCAGGCCGCCGATCGACATGTTGACGATGTCCACGCCACGCTTGGTGACCAGGTCGATCATGCCCTCGGTCAGCGCCACGTTGGTGCAGCCGCCGCCCCAACTGCACGCCCGCGAGGAGACGATCTTGGCGCCGGGCGCGGCGCCGTTCATCCGGCCGCCGAACAGCTTGTTGGCCGCGGTGATGCCCGCGACGTGGGTGCCGTGCTCGGACTCGATGATGCCGACGTTGACGAAGTCGGCCTTCTTGCCGACGTTGGAGCCGCCCAGCGGGTCCAGCGGCACGTCCTTGCGGATCTCGACGACGAACGGCGAGCGCTCGGCGACCGGCGTCTTCGGGTCGTCCGTGCCGAAGTAGCCGACCTGGTACCCGTCCCGGTACGGCTTCATCGCCACGTCGTCGGTGAAGTCACCGTTGTCGTTCAGGTCGACCCGTACGGTGCCCCTGGCCGCGTCGTACAGCAGCGCCCAACTGTCGGTGGTGTCGCCGTCGCGGTTGACGTCGCCGTGGTAGTCGCTGCCGTCAGGACCACCGTCGGTGATCTTCTCCGCGAACCGGCTGACCTGGTACGTGCCGTCGGGCGCTGTGTAGGTGCGGCCCTGGTAGGAGAAGGCCGGGCCGGAGACCGTGGTGGTCATCGGGCGCCAGGTGCCGTCCTCGTCGGTGATCGGGTCGGTGGCCGTCACCCAGTCCACGATCTTGCGCTCGCCGGTGGTGGTCTTCTGCAACGCGGGGTGCGCCAGGTCCACGCCGGAGTCCAGCACGCCGATGGTCACGCCGCGCCCGTCGGCCCGCGGGTTCTTGGCGACGAAGTCGACGGCGCCGGTCTCGAACGCGGGCTGGTACGGGTTCTTCGCCGGCGTGTGCTTGCCGGGGGCCGGGTAGTGGCCGGACTTCCCGGCGGCGGCGCCGCGCACCGAGTCGCCGCCCGGTGTCGGGTCGGGCAGCCGGATGTCGTGCTTGAGGTCGATGCCGTGCACGTCGGCCAGTCGCTTGGCGCGGTCGATGGCCTGGTCGGCCCGGCCGATGGGCACGGTGGCCCGGACGTAGCCGAGCTTGTCGTAGGTGCGGCCGACGGAGGCGCCCTCGACCGCGTCCAGCGCGCCGGCCACCCGCTCCGTCGAGCCCGGGGCGGCGGCCACCATCATCGTGATCGTCTTGTCGCCCTCGGCCTTGGCCTCGGCGAGCAGCTTGGCGTCGGCGGCGCCGAGCTTGTCCTTCGCCGGCTTCGCGGGGTCCGCCTGGCCGGCCTTGGCGGCGTCGGTGAGCGGGGTGCCGGCGGGCGCGTCGGCCAGTGCCGGGGTCGCGCCGGCCGCGGAGAGCGCCGCCACCAGACCGGCCGCGAGCACGATGCGGGCCGTGCGTCTCTTACCGGACTTTCCCCGGGATATGTCAACAGGTGATCGGAACATGGGCATCCTTATTCGGAATACGGTGCCAACAGACCGTTCACTGTTGTGGAGACGCGCGTCCTTGGGGAGGGCCGCCCAGGCCACTTGTTCCGATTGGCACATTCCCGCCACGCGCGAGAAGCGACGAACCATGCGTAATGCCGTGGAGGGCGCGGCGCCGGATGTGGAGGGTGATCGCCGCCGCAGCACGCGTGGCCGCCGCGCGGCCGGGCGCCTGCGTGGCCGTACGGGTGCGCAGGCGGGGGCGGTGGGGCGGCCGGGTGTCCGGGGTGGGTGCGTCGGGTGGGCGCGGGGGCCGGGCCGCACGCGCATCCGCCCCGCCGGGGTGCGGCGGGGCGGATGGGGTCGGCGGCTGTGACCGGTGTGGTCTGGGTGGCCTGCGCGGCCTATCTGGTCTGGGCGGCGGTGCGGGCAGCCGCAGGGACCCCGTACCGAACCTAGCGCGAGCAGCCGTAGGGACCCCGCACCGAACCTAGCGCGAGCAGCCATACGGGGACCCCGCACCGGACCCAGCGCGGGCAGCGGTGCTCGACTCGGTACGGGACCTGGTGCACCTGTGCGTACGCCCTGACGCGCCGCACCCGGCGCAAGCGCCCGTACCCCGCCGCGCACCGGGCCGGGCGGGCTTCCGCCGGTCGTGGTGCGGTCGGGACCGCCGCTACGTCAGCGGTGCGGCGGCGGACCTCACACCCGTAGGTGGTCCACCGGTTGGCGGGTGTGCGCCTCGATGTCCTCGGCGGCGTGGTGCACCAACTGGTGGCTGAGGTCGGAGAACGCCCGCGCGGCGGCCAACTCGTCGCCGATCGCGGGCACGTGCGCATCGGTCGCCTTGCGCATCGCCGTGCCGTGGCCGACCAGCGAGCCACTGTTCTCGCCGCGCAACTTGGCCTCGGCGGTCACTTCTCGGCCGACCTCGGTGATGGTGATTTCCGCGTTCCACTTCTTTGTGCCAGTCACGGTGGGCTCCTCACACGCGGCGCGTCGCTCGTACCCACTTTTCATGCTGGCACCGGCCCCGCCGCCGCGCACCCGGGGGCGGCCGGGAGCGCCGCAGCCCGCCGCGCGAGCGGCACCAGCAGCCCAGGCGCCGCGCGTGGCCCAGCCGCCTTCCCCTCGTTGGTGAACACGTGGTGACCAGTTCCATGCCGGTTCCATGCCGGCCGGCGAGCGGTCGGTGGCCGTGCCCGGGCGTGGTGATCCACGTGCGGAGATGGGCGTCGCACGTTGCCGCCGCGTTCACGCACCGGCCACTCCCGCTGCCAACGATCCCCAGTGACGGCAGTGGTCAGCACAGTCCAGGGCCGCTTCCAGATCCCGCCTCCGCGCACCGACTCGGGGAGATCGCGCATGTCCCGTATCGCCCGGTCCCGTATCCGCTCCGCCGCTTCGTCGGCCACCTCGGCCGTCGCCGCCGTCAACCGGCGCGCCCTGCTCGCCGCCGCCGGTGGCACCGGCGCGGCCGTCGGGCTCGGCATCGCCTTCGGGCCGAGCAGCGGTTCGGCCACCGCCTCGCCGGCGTCGGCCGCGTCCGCCGCCGAGCCCTGCGCCGCCGCCGCACCCGCCGCCCCGGCCGGGCCGACCACGGCCGGCACCACGGTGCACAGCGTCGCGGCGCCGCGCGGTTCGGGCGCGTACCGGCGGCTGGGCGCGGGCCCCGGCTGGGCCCGCAAGGTGCGCGGCGAACTGGCCGCGGCCAAGGCGGGCCGGGCCGGCCGCCGCACCACCCTCGCCTCCTTCGTCCAACTCACCGACCTGCACCTGACCGACGTGCAGCACCCGCTGCGGTACGAGTTCATGCGCTCGGGCCGGGTCAGCGCCTGGCGCCCGCACGAGGCGCTCTCGGTCGTCGGCGCGGTCTCGCTGGTCGAGCGGGTCAACGCGCTCCGCACCGGCCCGGTGACCGGCGCCCCGCTGGCCTTCGCGATGACCACCGGCGACAACACGGACAACAACGCCAAGGTCGAGCTGGACTGGTTCCTGACCGTGATGAGCGGCGGCCGGATCACCCCCAACACCGGCGACCCGCGCCACTACGAGGGCGTCCAGGACAGCGGACTGCGCGAGTTCTGGCACCCGGAGAGCACCCTGCGCGACGCGGACAAGAAGCTCGGCTTCCCGCGCATCGACGGCTTCCTGAAGGCCGCCCTGCGCCAGGTCAACAGCCCCGGCCTGCGGATGCCCTGGTACTCCACCATCGGCAACCACGACGACCTGTCGGGGGGCTCGTACGCGTTCGGCGGCGGCTTCCTCGCCGACTTCGCCACCGGTACGCGCAAGCTCCAACTCATCCCCGCGGCCGAGGCCAAGAAGCTCATGCAGGCCGAGCGGGAGGGCGCCGACCCGACCGGCAAGCGGACCAGGGAGCTGCTGCGCGCGCACGCCAAGCAGATGCGGACGATCACCCCGGACGAGCGCCGCGCGCCGTTCACGCCGCGCGAGTACCTGGCCGCCCACCTCGACCCGCGGCACGCCGGCCGCGGCCCCGTCGGCCACGGCTACACCCGCGCCAACCTGGACGCCGGCACCCTCTACTACACCTTCCGCATCTCCGCCGACGTGCTCGGCATCAGCCTGGACTCCACCGACCCCGGCGGCCACTACACCGGCTCGATCGGCACCGCCCAACTGCGCTGGCTTGAGCGGACCCTGAAGGCCCACCGGGACCAGCACGTGATCGTCTTCAGCCACCACTACAGCCGCAGCATGAAGAACATGACCCGCGACCCGGCCCACCCCAAGGAGGCCCGGCACAGCGGCGCGGAACTGGTGGCCCTGTTCAACCGCCACCCGCAGGTGGTGGCCTGGATCAACGGGCACAGCCACAAGAACGAGATCACCCCGCGCAAGACGTTCTGGGAGATCACCACCGCATCGCACATCGACTTCCCGCAACTGGCCCGGGTGATCGAGCTGGTGGACAACCGCGACGGCACCCTGTCGCTGTTCACCACCCTCATCGAGTCGGCCGCCCCGTACCGCACCGACCACACCGACCTCTCACAGACCGGCCTGGCCGCCCTCTACCGCGAGCTGTCGTTCAACGCCCCCGAACGCAGCACGGCACTCGCCGGCGACCCGCACGACCGCAACACCGAACTGTTGCTCCGCAAGCGCTGAGGGGGCGTCGGGCGGTTTGTTGCCCGGTGCCCTTTCAGGCGCTTGGCCGTCAAGGGCGGGCCGGGGACCCGAGCCCGACGTGCATACTCCAGTATGCTTGACTCATGACCTCGACGACTCGCATTACCGTCACGCTCCCAAGCGACCAGGTGGCGGAGCTCCGCAAGCTCACGGACAACGTCTCCGGCTATGTGGCGGAGGCCGTAGCCCGCCAGATCCGGCACCAGCTCCTGGGCGACGATCTTCGCCGCCATGAGGAGGAGCACGGGCCTTTTAGCGACGAAGAGCTCACCGAGGCGCGCGCGAAGATCTTCGGCTCCGCTGGCACCTCCAAGGGCACGGGCGCCGCGTGAGCGAGCGCATCGAGACCGTGGTCCTGGACTCGGAAGGGCTCTCCGCCTGGGTCGCGCAGGACCGCAAGCTCCTCGCGGTGCTACAGGTCTTCCACGACATGGGGGCCGACCTGGTGATCGGGGCCAACACCATCGTGGAAGTCGCCCACTTCCGGACCAACATGCCCCGCCTGAACTGGGCCCTGTCCCGGATCAGGGTGGAACCGGTCACCGAACAAGCGGCGAAGGCGGCAGCGGAGCTCCTCAAGGGCGCTGGGCTGCACGGGCACAAGTACGCCATCGACGCCACGGTCGCTGAGGTCGCCCTGCGCCAGCCGAAGCCCGTCGCCCTCCTGACCTCCGACAGCGACGACATGACCAAGCTCTGCGGAGACCGGGTCCGCATCGTCCCGCTCTGACGCGCCGGCCGGCCCCGGCCAGGCCCGCCCCACCCCGTCCTCGCAGCAGGCGGTCAACCCGCCTACCCCTCCCGACGTCCTGTCCCGATGACAGTGCACCGACAGCACCCGAGCGCGCGGGGCCGCAGCGACGCGGGCCGTGGGGCGGCGGGGAAACGGAGTTGAGGCACAGATGCGGACACAGCGGATGCGGGGCGTGCTGGTGGGAGCGACGGCGCTCGCCGCGCTCGGGGCCGGAGTGGGGGTGGCGCCCGGGGCGGGGGCCGCCGACGGGACGCGCGGCGGAGCGCGGGACACCGGGCACTCCGCCGCCCAGGCCGCGCTGGACGCCCAGGTGGCGGAGTACGGCGCGCCGGGCGCCCTGGCGCAGGCCAGGGACAAGCACGGGGTGTGGAACGGGCGCGCGGGCGTGGCCGACCTGACCACCCAGCGCCCGCGCGGCAAGGACGACCACTTCCGGGCCGGCAGCATCAACAAGACGTTCGTGGCCACCGTGCTGCTCCAGTTGCGGGCCGAGGGCAAGGTCGACCTCGACGCCACCGTCGACACGTACCTGCCGGGCGTGGTGCGCGGCAACGGCCACGACGGCCGCCGGATCACCGTCCGCCAACTCCTCAACCACACCAGCGGCATCTACAACTACACCGCTGACCAGGAGTTCCGCGCCGACCACTTGGAGATCGGCTTCCTGGAGCACCGCTACGACACCCTCACCCCGCAGCAGCTCCTCGCCTTCGCCCTGCGGCACGAGCCCGACTTCGCGCCCGGCACCGACTGGAACTACTCCAACACCAACTACGTGCTCGCCGGCCTGATCATCGAGAAGGTCACCGGCTCCCCGTACGCGACCGAGGTGCAGCGCCGCATCCTCGGGCCGCTGAAGCTGCGGGACACGAGCTTCCCCGGCACCGGCTCCCGCCTGCCGAGGCCGCACGGGCGCGCGTACAGCAAGCTCTCGACGGACCCGAAGGCCCCGATCCACGACGTCACCCGGCTCAACCCGTCGGTGGCCTGGGCGTCCGGTGAGGTCGTCACCACCACCGCCGACCTCAACCGCTTCTACGTCGCCCTGCTCCGCGGCCACCTGCTGCCGGCGGCGGAGTTGGCGCAGATGAAGACCACCGTGCCCGTCGCCGATGGCGTCCCGCTGCGCTACGGGCTCGGCCTGATGGAGTGGCGGCTGTCCTGCGGCACCACGGTGTGGGGGCACGACGGCGGCATCCACGGCTCGGCCTCGTACGCCTTCGCCGACGAGGGCGCCGACCACTCGATCGCACTCAACCTCAACGGGGACTACGCGGGTGACGGCTCGATGGTCGTCGACGCCGAGTTCTGCGGCGTCACCGACGGGGGCGCGGCCAAGGGGCTCGGCAAGGGCGGCGAGGACCGGGCCGGCTCGGTGCGGCTCGGCAGCGAGCTGAACGAGCTCGGGGCCCCGAAGGCGCCGGCCACCCCGCGGAGCTAGCCACCGGTGCGGCCCCTGGCGCGGGGCCGCACCGCACTCAGCGCGGCAGCACGGTCACGGCGGCGGGCTCGCGGTCGCAGGACGCGTGGAGCGCGGTCCGTACCGCCGTGGCCTGTCGCTCCAGGTCCGCCCGCAGCCGGCGCGCACTGACCTGGAGCACCGTGATGCCGAGCCCCGCCAGGTGCAGGCGGCGGCGCTCGTCCTGCGGCCACGGGGCGCTCCCGTCGGCCTGCGGCCCGCGGGCGATCAGCTCGACGGCCACCGAGTGCTCGGGCCAGTACGCGTCCACGGTCCCCAGGTACGCGCCGTCCGGCAGCCGCAGCCCCACGTTCCACAGCGGCTCGGGCAACCGGTGTTCGCGCACCATCCGGTACAACAGCCCCTCCGCGATCGCCCGGCCGTCGGCCACCAGCCCCTCCACCGCGTCCACCACGTGCGGCCGGTCGAGCAGCCGGGCCCGGGTCACCTCGCGCACCAGGGCCACCGCCTCGCAGTGCCCGTCCCGTACTGCCTCCACCATCAGCGCGCGGACCGTCGACGACTCGCTCAGACAGCCGGCCAGGTCTGCGAGGGCCCGCGGCACCGGGGCCACCGCGAGGCCGGCCACGAAGACCGGGCGGGGCAGCGCGCCGGTGCGCAGCAGGCGGACGTAGCCGGTCGAGTGCGGCCGGTGGGCGTGTGCCACCAGCACGTCGATCCGCTCCAGGGCGGCCAGTGGCGGCACGGTCGCGAACCCGTGCAGGGCGAGCGCGGCGGCCCCGGTCACCAGCGCGGCGGGGTGCCGCCCGGGGGCCGCGGCGTACAGCAGTGCGGCCTCGGCCCGCTCCTCGCCGCTGGGCCGTTCCGCGTGCAACAGGTAGACGCCGGGCAGGAGTTGCTGCCACGGCCCGCCGGTCCGCCCGCGCTCGGCGAGCAGCGCCGCGGGCACCCCGTGCTCGCGCAGTTGGCGCACCGTGAGTACGCGGCGCCCGGCAGTGGACAGGTGTCGCAGCGGACGCGGCGATGCGGCGTCGCGCGGGGCCAGGAAGTCATGGGTCATGTCCGGCAGGTTCCCGTGGCCGGGGCGCCGGGTCAGCATCGTGACAGAACCGGCAAAAAGTTGGGACAACGTCATATCAATGCGCTGAAGTTCCCTTATCGACCGTCTTTTCGGGTCAGTGGCCGCTAGCTGCCTCGGTGGCCGGTGCCCGCCCCGGCCCGTAACGCGGCGG